>NZ_WJBJ01000035.1:0-53296 GCF_020804205.1 Methanosarcina sp. DH1
TACTGGGACTTTTATGGTGAGCTTTGTAAGTTTAGAATAAAACCAGATTCAGAGGTAGCGGAGCAATTATCCATTAAGTTTGATCAGTTGTTTTCTACCAAAACAGGATATGAACAGCTGGATGAAAGAATCGCTAAGACGAAAGAGAACAAGGAACAGTTGTTAAAGGTACTGATTTTGCCAGAGATTCCGCTGCATAACAATGCAGCGGAACTGGCAGCAAGAGCAAAGGTCAGAAAAAGAGATGTGAGCCTTCAAACCATAACAGAGGAAGGAACAAAAGCAAATGATACATTTATGACGATTATTCAGACAGCAAAGAAACTGGGGGTAAGTGCATATCAGTACATATGCGATAGAGTCAGCAGTATATGTGAGATGCCATCTTTAGCTCAAATCATCAGAGAAAAAGCTCAGTGAGTGGAAATTGAGGGGTTTCCACTCAATTTGAAGAGGATACAAAAATATTTGTAATTATCTGTCCAAAAATTAGTTCAATCAAAAAGCCTCCTGCAACACCCGCAATAAAGAATAGGTATGAAAAACAATATACAGTAATTATCTTGTAACTTTTTATCTCATCGAAAAATTTTTCTACAACAGGAAAATCAGCTTTTAAAAGTTTAACGTACTGATTTTTTTCACGTACACTTAAATATATTTTAATTATTGTTGGTATAAGACCTGTTATAATAACAAGAAAAAAAGGAATTAATAACTGTGATAGAATCTTTAATGGTTCATCGGTGATTATTTCCAATTTTCATCATTTCCCTTCGGTACATAGAAGCTAGAAGCTCCGTCACGAATTAATTAGGCGTTAGGAATGTAAATATACTTTTTGATTTTTTTCTGCCTTATTACAAAAGAGACATACTTACCAATACTGTAATTCTTCCGCATATAAGAGCGAAATTTTTTATTAATTAGAAGTATATAACTTAGTCTATATTATACGAAAATGAAAAAAAAGAAAGGTCTGAACTTCAATTACCCTTCTTCCAGGAACTTCTGAAACCACACAATATCAAAATACTTTCCGAACTTCGTTCCTGCATCTTTAAACCTGCCGCATTCTGCAAACCCATGCTTAAGGTGGAAGTTCAGGCTGGCCTGGTTTTTCGAGGAGACGTTTGCAAGGAGGTTTTTCATATTCTTCTTTTTAGCTTCCTGGCACAGGAAATCCAGTAGCTTTGTTCCCTGGCCTTTTCTTGTGTATTCTGGCAGGATAAAATATGAAAGTACTCCTGTGTGCTGGAAGTTTGGGAAGGGGAGATAAGGCCTCAGGGCTCCGATGCCGATCACTCTGTTGTCTTCTTCCATTACATAAAAGGGGTAAGGTTCACTTTTATTCGTTTCTCCCTCATCGTGTGAAGTCTTGAAAAATTCCGGCCCAACAGGGGTTTCGAGGTAGGCTGCAAAACTATTATCTATATAGTAATTAAAGATTTCAAGCATTTCCTGAGTATCTTGCGGCGTAGCCTCTCTTATTACAAGGGATTTGAGCTGATCTCTTTCCTGCATAAGCTATAATCGGAATGTAAGTATTTAATCTCTTTTAGTCAGTTCCAGTACGAATCCTATCAAATCCTCTTTTATCTGGACTTCTTATTTGTCATGATTTATATTTATAATTTATTATCAGTACGATTATATTTATATACTTATGCTATTGTATTACCCAATGCATTAGTACCCAAATCTACCCTATATTTCAGGTGGACTTTGATGTTAAAATAGGGGTCTAGAAGTCCAAAATTCTTGAGTCGTCATACAATTGGTATGATTCCTTCAGGAATTTCTTCCTGAAAATAAAAAGCACAAGAGAACACATTTCTCAATGTACTTTTACAGAAGTGAAAAATAGATGTTTGTTAAACAAAACAAAATTGTAGAACAGATCTGTGAAATCCCGGTAACACTTGGAGATATCTCCGAGAGCATCTTTGGGGGTATTAACACACAAAACGGTCTACTTCACAGGCTTGCCCTTCCTGAGGAAGGCGGTTCCGACTCATATTATCTTTGCGAAGGTCTCTGTAGTCCTGTATTCATAGAACCCGAAATTATTTACCCGTATGTATCAGGAGCCTTTTCCGAAAAATTTGCATTTCGCCCTTCACCTTATCGTTTCATGCTGCCTTATGAATTGTCCACAACGGGAAAAAAGAAAGAATACAATGTAATTCCTCCCGAAGAACTCAAGACAAAATTCCCTATGGCTTACGGGAGAATTCTGGAATTCAAAAGAAAGTTCCTCCACGATACCACTCCCCTTGTATCTGCAGACTATAGCATAAAAGGCAGGAAATTCCTGGAATACTTCAATACTCCTAAGATTATTGCTACTGAAGGCTATCATCTGCAGGCTGCATATGATGCTGAAGGAAAACATGTATTTGAGAACGGATGCGGCATTGTCCTCAAAGATCCAGGCAGGTATGCCTATATTACTGCAGTGCTTAACAGTCCGATTGCCAGGCTCTTTCCTTCAATCTGTAAGTCTAAAATGGCATATTCGAGCTACACAGCTCCTGCGGTGATAAAACGTTTTCCAATCGTGTTTCCTGATAACAGGCTAACCGAAGATCTCATAGATACTATCTCCAGTTACCTTGCATTCCTGAACAGGGAAAAGTATGCAAGAGATTACGGAGTTCCAGACTGGCTTCGGGAACTTACATCATTCTACGAGCAGATCTCGAGTCTTCTGGTTCTGGATACTTACTTCGTAAACGACCTTGATCCAGGGCTTCTGAATGCCCTTGAAGAAAATATCCATCCCTATGCCGGAGACATGAATTCTGAAGACAGCGATAGTATTCTGAATGCACTGTACTATATAAAGCAGCAGATTCTTGAGGCTTCAAGTTCTGAAAAATGTAAATTTAATCTGGGACTTCCTGAAATTCTCAATTTGCCTTCGAGCAGTGAAGAATTCTAATAATCCCTTTTTAAATTTTTTATCTTAGAAAATGACAAATTTACTTTTACCAAAATTCTGAAATTTTTTTATTTTTCATAATTTACATTTAACTTTTTATCAATATGTTTATGCACTTTAACTCTCCCTGAACCATAGAGTAAAAGTGCTCCAGAGCAAAAAGTTAGTTTTCCAGCAGAAGGTTGAGACAGTGAAAGACACCTTTACTGCTTCAATGAGTGAATTCTAGCTCCATGCTACGGAGTCCTGGAAGCTAATCAAGCAGGTTATTCCCTCATTAATGCTCGAAAATTTTGAAATGATTTCCCCTGAGAGAATTTTAACCTTGATTGAGCGGAAATTAAGATGCTCTGACTTTATAACTGCATTTCGAATTTTCAGGATTTCTTTGTTTCAGGCAATGTTTATCTTTCTCATT
This sequence comes from Methanosarcina sp. DH1, assembly GCF_020804205.1. NCBI lineage: Archaea > Methanobacteriati > Methanobacteriota > Methanomicrobia > Methanosarcinales > Methanosarcinaceae > Methanosarcina > Methanosarcina sp. DH1. The sequence continues at coordinate 3,363 of NZ_WJBJ01000035.1, forward strand.
TTTATTATTCTTTCTCGTCGTTCTGATCCGTTATCTTTCATTTCCTTTAAAACGTAATGTTTTAGTAATAACAGTTTGTGGACTTTCTCACTTAATACATAAATTTATATATTTGGGCTTTGTGTAATTATTAGAACATTTAATTTTTTTTTAACTTCGTTCTCCCAATTCTCCGCCGGACATTAATTAATAAAAGAAGGTAGTCTTATCAGCCTGCAAATCCCCGCCGTTGCGCTTCCCTATATGGGAGCATTAATTTTTTCAGGAGTTATGTCGACTTTGCTTGCAATCAAAGCCTACAAAGCTTTCAAGTACCGCAGGATGTATTTCTCAAAATATTTCATACTTATTATGCTAAGCATGTCTCTCTGGTCCGTTAATTATGCCTTTGAGGTCGGATTCATGGACATTGAGCTAAAGTATCTCTTTGCTCGCCTCGAGTATATCGGGATGGCCTTTGCTCCTGTAGCGTGGTTTTTATTTGCATCGGAATACTCAGGGGTATGTAAAGAATTCGTAAGGGAACATCAAAAAGCATTTTTCATAATGCCTTTGCTCATAATCCTTCTGATGCTTACAAATAGCTTTCATGGGATGTATTTTTTAGGTTATTACCTGGACGGCTCAAGGGGTTTTCCTCTTCTTGTGCTCATACACGGGCCTTTTTTCTGGGTGTTTTATATATATTCTTTTACGCTAATTTTTCTTGGAATTTTCTTCTTCTTCAATCAGTTTGTCCATCTAACTGTACCCTACAGGGCTCAGGCAGCAATTGCTCTAACTGCAGCATGTATTCCAGTCCTGGGGAATATTCTCCATATCGCAGATGTAGGTCCTTTTGCATTCCTCGACCCGACTCCTTTTGCATTTACAATTACAGGTTTGATTCTCTTCTGGGGTATCATGCAGCATGAATTTCTTAACATTATTCCGATTGCAAGAGAAAATGTAATCGAATCCATGAATGACGGATATATCGTAATAAACCTTGCAGATTCCATAGTAGATATCAACAAGGCTGCTCTTGAACTGGCAGGGAAAACAAAAAAGGAGGTTCTCGGGAAAAACTTAAATGAGCTTTTTGGGAATGAAGTACAAATGCCTCAGAGTGAAGCTCATGAGGGCAATTTCAACAAAGAAATTTTCTTGAAGAGCGGACTTGAAACAAAACTTTTTACTCTTAGTGTCAGCTCCCTTCTAACAAAAGATAATGAAGAAGGCAGGCTACTGATGATGCATGACACTACTGAAACTTATAGGTATCAAGAGGCTCTAAAACAGGCTAACAAGAAGATAAACCTCATGAGCAACATTACCAGACATGATATTCTTAACCAGGTGAATGTACTTTCCGGGTACACCGAACTAATTTCGGAAACTCTTCCTGAAAATATCAAGAATGATCCCCGAATAGTGAAGTATCTGAAAAATCTCAATAAAGGTATTGAAACAATCCACAGCCAGATTGTTTTCACCAAAGACTACCAGGAACTCGGAGTAGTTTCTCCGATCTGGCAATCCGTAAGTAATACAGCAAAAGAAGCAGCCTTTCCCTTCTCCGGTCAGAACTTGAAGTTTTCTATCGAGGAAAGTCGAGCTGAGATCTATGCTGATCCACTGCTGAAAAAAGCCTTTTACAATCTGTTTGACAACGCAAGGTCACATGGAGAACATGTTACTGAAATCAGTGTTAGTTCATGCAGGGTTGATGACAATCTTGTAATTGAAGTAAAAGATGATGGTATAGGAGTTTCTTCTGAAATGAAAGAGCTGATTTTTCAAAAATCCATCGGGAAAAATACAGGGCTTGGGCTTTTCCTTGTAAAAGGCATTCTTTCCATTACAGGCCTGGAGATTAAAGAAACCGGAAATGAAGGGACAGGTGCGAGATTTGAAATTATAGTACCACCCGGGAACTGGCGAGAAAAAGCTTCTCAATAAGCTTCTCAATAAGACTCTCAATAAACTAATTTTGAATTTTTATTAAGTTGAAACCCAATTTTTCGCATCATATCAACATTAATCTGATTTTTTACATCATATTCGGCATCATTCAAACTTTTTGCATTATATCCAACGTTACTCATATTTTCAGATTATACTCACATTATTACAATTTCCAGATCGTGCCCACATTATTTAAATTCCAATACTGTTTTTCACTGGAACCTATCTTTACTTCCTACCATTTTTGACTCAATACATTGTTTTTATTGTCTCGGTGAGTTCTTTTCATTCATATATTTTTATATCTTTGTTTCAATACATTGTTTCTCTGAATTGATTCTCTCAAAAGCATATTCTTTAGCCGATAATTACATTCTGGTGATAAAAATGAGTCAATTTACCCTGAGAGAGAGGTTTGAAAAGGCACTCAAAGGAGAGGCTGTAGACATTATCCCTGTCTGTTCCGTAACTCAGACAGGCACTGTAGAACTAATGGAGATGACTGGAGCATACTGGCCCCAGGCAAATTTCAACGCCGATAAGATGGCTGCGCTTGCACTTGCAGGGTATGAGATTGCAGGATTTGAGAATGTGCGCTGCCCTTTCGACATTACCGTACTTGCAGAGACCCTTGGCTGCACAGTAGACGAAGGAAGTATAGATATGCAGCCTTACATCACGGATTTCCCCTGCAAAAACAGGAAAGATGTGAAGGATATAACGGTTCCTGATTTGCTTCTTGAGAGCAAGAGGACCTCGGTAGTCCTGGAAGCAGTTGAAATTCTGAATGAAAAAGTAGGAGAGACGGTACCTGTTGTTGCAGGGGTTGTTGGCCCTGCCGGACTTGCCTTCATGCTTGCCGGAATACAAAATTATATTACATGGTTTGTGAAGGATACTGAAGTTGTTGAGGAACTAATGGGAGTTCTTAACGACGCCTGCATAGAATATGCCAATGGCCTGCTTGAAAGAGGTGCACATGCCATAACCCTTATAGATTCCGAAGCCGGGCCTGATATTATTTCCCCCAACATGTTCGAAGAATCGGTCTTTCCCCTTTACAAAAAATTTTGCAGGAAAGTAAAAGGCTTGAAAGTCCTTCACATGTGTGGCGACGCCACAGCCGTTCTCAATTCTCTTGGAGATGCAGGTTTTGACGGAATAAGTATTGAAGAAAAAGTAAGTGTAAGTTGCGCAAAAACGACTATAGGCGGCCGGACAAGGCTTATAGGAAATGTTTCTCCTTCTGATACTCTGCTCGCAAAAGGGCCTGAAGCAGTTCTCATTGAAGCTACTGCCTGCCTTGAAGATGGAATTGATATCCTTGCACCAGGCTGCGGGCTTGCCCCAAATACCCCACTTGAAAATATAAAGGCACTTGTCAGGGCAAGAGATAATTACTTTTCACAGTAAATCTTCTTCTTACACTAAACTTCCGTTGTTTTTATTTGAATTTCAATCGCTAATCGGCTAATCTTAAACAAAAGTTCCTGTAACCGGGCAAAATTATGACCGAAAATAATTCAAAAGCAGTTCGGGATCTTATACCGGAAATTCTCAGACTTTCAGGCAGGGAATGCATAATCCGTGAGCTTTCAGACTCCAGTTTTCTTCCTGAACTTGAAAATAAGCTTGAGGAAGAACTGAAGGAGTACCTCGAAAGCAAAGAGCTTGAAGAGCTTGCAGACCTGCTTGAGGTAATTTATCGAGTAGCAGAACTGAGGGGCTCTTCAAAAGCGGAACTTGAGACAATTAGACAGCGAAAAAAACGCGAAAAAGGTGGATTTGAGAAAAACCTTCTCCTTGTTAGTCCTCTCGAAGAAAACTCTCATCCGGAGTTATGCTCTGCTGGCCCTACCGAGTCCAAACGTGTGGTTTTCAAGCCTGAGGATGCGGCAGTAATTGAGAAAAAAGGAGTGAAAATGAGAATCTACACCACTAAAGCCGAATCCGAAAATGCCGGTGTACTCTATCAGGAAACGCAGAAAGGGCACACAGAGGAGTTCCTGCATGAAAAAAGCGATTTTATATATTATATCCTTGAAGGCAGAGGGGTCTGGATAGTTGAGGACAGAGAATTTGAGGCCCAGGCCGGAGATGTAGTTGTCGTGCCTGCAGGAAAAAGGTTCTGGTTCCGTGGAAATCTCAAGCAGGTCTGCATAACTGCCCCAGCCTGGGAAGAACAGTACGAGCGCCACATAAGAGATCTTGAATTGTGAAGGTGTAAATTCGTCTCAGCGTTACAGTTACACCAGGATAATGCCGCAAGAAGGGTCGACGCCGCAGAAAAATATTAAAAGCTGACTTCTCTGTGGTTTTATATTATGGGCTGACTTCTCTGTGGCTTCAACTTTTTTCTTGTCGGTCTAAGGTTCTTTTATTCCTGAGGCATCTGACAAGAGTGCAAAATTGATTGATAAAGTTAAAGTTTTTCAATTGCTAACTGATTTTTTGTCTGATCTATTATTTTTTTAATGAATTCATCTTCAAGATCCTCTCTTACAAGGAGGATGAATTCCACGGTATCCGAGTACGTTTCTTCCTGGATTACTGCATATTTTTCTATCAGATTTCTTACTTTCTGACTTTCTGCATATCCCAGGTGTATTCTTAGTCTGACCTGTTCAAAGACTTCAATAACTTCTGCTTCTTCAATAGCAGAGAGCGCCGTATCCCTGTATGCTCTTGAGAGTCCTCCGAAACCCAGTTTTATTCCTCCAAAATACCGGGTCACGACCACAACTGCATTCATAATTTCTTTTGATTCGAGTATTTTAAAAACAGGCTTTCCTGAGCTGCCCGCAGGCTCCCCGTTGTCATCGTATTTGAGCGCAAAAGAGCTTTTTTCTTTTATAAAATAAGCCGAAACATTATGGTTTGCATCGTGGTGCAATTCCTTTATACCTTTTATGAAAGCTTTTGCCTCAGCTTCACTTTCCACAGGTCTGGCATAACCTATGAACAGGGAATTTTTGAATTCCTTCTGAGCCTTACCACAGCGTTTAAGAGTTTTGTAATTTTTCAGATTTTATCCTCAGGATGCTTTCAGATCTTGTCCAAACCGGTTGTTAACGGGTTTGAGCTTTCTCAACGGAGGAATATTACATCAAATTAAAATACTTTTCTCCCACCAGGCGGTTCTTTTATTATAACGTTCTATCAATTTATTCTCTTTTTAGAGTTTATTTCAAAAAAAATTAATATTAATTATCTAAATAGTTTATACTAACTTAAAAAATTCGGAATTTGCTCCTTTTGGTGTATATATCCTAACTAAAGAGCCCATTTTGCAGTATTATTCTTTTATCAAATCGAAAAGTTTTAATGTTATTGACTGGTCATGCATAAATATCTCATATGAAAAATCCCATAATTTTATATGAGCTGGGTGTAAAAAGGAAGAGAACTTTAGAGGTATTATTAATGAAAAAAATGTTAAAGATTATGGCAATGCTCCTTGTTATTAGTGCTGTTGTCTTTGCAGCCGGCTGCTCTGATAAGACGGCTGACACAACAGCAGAAAATGGATCTCAAGAAGAAGTGACTGACCAGACTCCAGTAGCAGACAATGGAACTCCATCCGACAATGTAAATGCAGAAGTTCCACCAGCCGAGAACGGTACATTTGGAAACGACTCTGACAACATGTCTGTCGACAACATGTCTGATGACAACATGTCTGTCGACAACATGTCTGATGACAACATGTCTGATGACAACGTGTCTGTCGACAACATGTCTGATGACAATGACTCTATAATTGGCAATAATTCTAGTCTTTAATTTGACAGAATAAAAAAGGAATTATCCAAGTAGCCTTTCTAATAGGCTACAATTTTAGTTTTTTTAAAACGACTTGATATAAATCGACTCTGATTTTATATCTCTTCACATCGAAAATTTCCTAGAAAATTTTCTCAATACAGTAATCTGCAATTTTTTTACTGCTGCTATCAGAGACTACATTAACATATATTTAGCAATCTTATCTTATAACAATAGCTTCGAGTTCACTGAAGTCAATCTGAAGATCCTTTTGTTTCTTGTTTTATCCTGATTTGTTTTATCCTGATTTGTTTTATCCTGATTTGTTTTATCCTGATTTGTTTTATCCTGATTTGTTTTATCCTGATTTGGTGTCCTCTTCAAATTGTATGGGTAAAAGTAAATTTCATGTATTTTCTGAAAATTTATGAATTTTATCAAGTATGAAAAACAACATCAAGCGATGCATCCAACTTTATAACTAGATGATAAAATTGTGGCATATTTATTGAGTTGGAAAATTCTCCATTGAATTTGAAGAGGACACATTAATTCTTAATTTTCCTTCTGCAAAGCCTCAGAGTATGGCAGCGCAGGCTCCCTCCTCCTGCAAGCAAGGCATCAGGGTGAAAAGAAATAATCTCAATACCTTCATTTTCAAGGTCTTTCCTGGTTTTCTGATCAAGTGCGGTATCGTAGTGAAAAATAGTTCCGCTCTCTAGAGGAACAAAAGAACAGGCCAGGCGGCTTTGTTCGGAATCCGAAACAGAAATGATTTCCATCCCTTTCTCACGCATGAAAGCTTTAAAATCGATTTTTTCTCCTGAATCTTCCGTAAACAGGCAGCTTTCTTCAAATGCAGGCAGATAAGCAAGAGCAAGGTCTTCCCTTATCCTGTTGAAGACAGTATCAGGGTGCATGTACCTCCTGGCTTTCGGAACCCGGACGTAAATAACTTCACTGAACTCTTTGAGAATGTTTGAAACAAATTCTCTTATAAATGGATAAGTGTGTCTTTCCGTATCAGCTACAAAGACTGTTTCTTTTGAGAGCAGGAGGCAGCCTTCGAAAAACCCTTCATCTCCATTGAATTCGCTGAGAATGGGAATTCCCAGATTATTCAGGGCTTCCTTTACAACAACTTCTTCCTTCTCTCTTGCAGGCGGACGCATTCTTGAGAGAATAGCCCCTTTTCCGGAGATAACTGCGGTATCATGCAAGAAAGTTAGATTTGGCATCTTCTTAATTAGACCGGTGTTTTCGTCCACATAATCTTCAAGTTCATAGACCCTGACCCCGTTTGATTCCAGTAGCTCCTGATAATTTCTATGCTCTTTAATATACTCGGAAATTTCAGGAACCTTATCGTATAGCCAGTGTTTATAATTCAATTCGTTGAGTAGAGAAAGTTCTTCCCCAGGCGTATGCATCAATACGCTTTTCAGCCTCCCAAGTTCCTCGCACCCATAATCGATACCTGATCTCGTTTTCCTAGCTCTACCCGGTCCATTTATCTCGCAACCCATACCCTGAACCTACCTTTTGATCCGTTTCATCCTCATATACATTTTTTTGCAAGGATTATGGCATTTGCCTTGTCTTCACTCAGGAAAGCCCTGAGGATTTCAAATCCGCAAATTTCCAGGAAAGCTGTAATCTGGTCATATGTATATTTATAAGTAAAACCCATACGGATGATGTCTCCTTCCCTTAAGCCTATGGTTTCTGTCCCTATTTTGAGTTCGGTATCCTTCAGGATATACAAACTCTTCCTTGTCCTGTATACTCCCCCTATCTTTGAGTTTACATGCGCAAGCAAGAGTTCAAAATCAAAATCCTCAGGAGCCATTCCGTACTCAAGCAGGGGATACATATTGAAGAGGGCATTCTCTCTTGAGGCATATGTGCCCAGTACGGACCTCCTTACAGATTGTCCCTCTGTACCTTCAGTAGGTAGCAGGTTGGCATCAAAGAAAAAAAGGTCTCCCTGCTCAAGGTTTTCATGCACAAGCTGAAGAATGAACTCTGGCTCGTAATTGCAAAAGGTATTTCCTAAAATACAGAACAGAATAGGAAGGCGCCAATTTTCTTTAAGAGTGGCTATATCCTCTATGAAACCAACTATTCCCTTCTTTTCAACAGGCAGGTTCTCGACCTTTTCAAGAGCGATGTCTACAAATTCACTGTTTATATCGATGGGGTAATAGCGCATCGACACTTTTCCTGAGGAAGGGTTTTCAGCCAGATTCTTTCTCACTAGCGCTTCGAGAAAAATTTTTTCCTTATCTCCGTTTCCCACTCCCACACTTACGAGACTCATGCCTGTCGGAATAAATCTTACGATTGAGTCCAGATTTTTTTCCAGAAGGACTTTGAGTTGCCTGGATACAGGAAATGTCTTAGCCTCATCAAGTTTCAGCCAGTTTTTTGCTCCTCCAGTGCCCATATATAGAAGGTAATCAGGCAGTTCATGGTTTTTCAGGCATTGACAGAGTCTTTTTTCGATGTCCTCCTTACTGGTCATTACTATCTTTTCATTATTTTCCGAAACCTGTCCAAACTCCACTCTTCCTGTACTGTTCAATTTCTCACCTTCTCCTCAAATTATTCAACAGTACATTTCTTTATTTATTTCTTTTAACTTATTTATTGCCTGAGGTTTGTTTTTACCATTTTTTACCGTTCTTTTATCGTTCTTTTATCGTTCTTTTATCGTTCTTTTATCGTTCTTTTATCGTTCTTTTGCCGTCCTTTTACCGTTCTCTTACCGTTCTTTTACAATTCAATTACCAATTGGCCATTTATTTGAAACACTGCTGGCACTCCATCCTGAGGGCTTTAAGAGGGTCGATTCCATGTTTGATTCCTACGCTGTAAGCATATCCCCTGCAGCCTATGCACTCTTCATTATGTTCACATTTCCTGCACCTTCCCTCTAGCATTTTATCGATGTTTCGGACGTATGTGAAAAGATCGGAATTATAGATTTCCCGAAGGCTCATTTTATTTACATTATAGGGATATTCCCCCCCAACTCTGAGCGCAGGATGTTCGTCCAGCTTTGTAGGCGCACAGGGCCGGACATTTCCTTCGATATTGATATACAGGCTGTAAAGGTGTTGAAGGCAACCGCTTGCGGTAATTGGCGTGTAGGGCAGCCAGTCATACCCGTAATATTTCCGGTCAATTTCCAGCAGTTTTAATTTATATTCCTTTATCTCGTCAGCCGTGAGTAGCTTATCCTCAAGTTCGTCATTTGCCCTGCCCGTAGGCGTTAGAATTTCCATATTGGGAAAAATATTGTTTTGCCTGCAGAAATGCCAGATATCCTCAATTTCTTCCAGATTCATTTTGTTACTGACGAAAGAAACTCCCAGACGGAGTTCTCCAGGTCCTGTCGGTTTTGAAAATCCTGATTTGAGAAGATTCCGAAGTCCCTTCCTGATATCTTCGAAGGCTCCTGCTCTTCCTGCCAGGTAGTCCTGCACCTCAGGCTTAAGGGAATCTAACTTTCCCATTACTGAGGCATTGTGTTTGTACAGGAATCCTGCAAGTTCTTCTGTCATCAGAACCGTATTCGAAAAAATCACCGGGATTATTTCCAGGGAATCAATATAGGTTATTAAATCCCTGAAACTCGGGTACAGAGTCGGTTCTCCTCCCCCAATTACGACCACAGACCTGATCCCGAGTTCTTTTGCCTCCTAAATAATACGCTTGAGATTATTAAATTCGGCTATTTTTGCCGAGTCCTCACCACTCTGTGCATAGCAGTAGCGACAGCGGAGATTGCAGGATTTGTTCGTTTCAAGGCGTATGGCTAAAAGACTATTTGAGTTCCGTGCCTGATGGGCTTCCTGTGCCCCGTACATGTACCCTTTCAGTATCGGAGGTGGTGAAAACAAGTTTAACGTATCCAGATTCTTCGGTTCTTCCTCCCACATGTTAAAATATATATTTAACGTTCCTTATCAAATTACAAGAAACTAAGTGTTTTTTTGAGTCTAATCTTTTAATTTATAAAAAGTAAGTTGTTGCCAGTAAATAGTGTATTCCGGTTACTTCGGTCCTTTTTGTAGTTAATTCATACAGTGCGACAAATCCGTAACAAATCCATGATTATTCTTCTTGTTAAATTTAGCAAGGTTTAACTATCTCTCTCACATATTTGTTTTCAATCTTTAGGGGAGAATGACTGACAATGAACAGAACGGTAACAATTTTTGGAGTGATTGTATTATTTATTCTTCTTTTGCTTGTGCTGGGTTCAATCTATCTGGAGAATCAAAACGAGGAAATGTATAATGACAGTCTTATGAGTAATTATGAATACAATATAATTATAGAAAGCAACAGCACGCTGCAAAATGTAACTTTATATTTGCCGGTTCCTGTTTTTGAGAATGAATCCGAGGTAGGACTGGAAATGGTGAATGGTGATTATTACAATAAGCCTTCAAATTGGAATCTTAGCCTTACAGATACTGAGCATGGACCAATGTTCAAAATCGAAGCTGCCGAGATTAAACCGGTTTATCATTCCCTTCCTGTAGCCGTACCTGAGCCTGAACCTGGGTCCGAGAATATTGAAGATGAAGTTCAGGAAGAAGAACAGATAGTTGAGTCCAATGAATATTCAGAAGAAACCCCAGTTTTGACATCTTTTGATTTCGGGACTAACGTAAGGGCTGACCATATGATTAATACCAGATTCCCTGTAGGTAATGAGTCCGTGCTCCTGCCCAAAAATAATCTCCGAGAATCCGAAGAAGGTTCGGAAATTCCTCTACCTGAACATATCAACCCCGAATATTTTGATTATGAAAGCCTGGTATATGCGCACTATGATGCGTCTCCGGATACCGAGGTTCAGATTTTTGTTCAGATGGATGGCCGAAACGAATGGTGGATTTACGGCTGGCAATCTAATGGTTACAGTGATAGGATTTCTATCCGACTTTCAGGCCCTCAGGAAGGCTGGGTAAAGGCTGAAGGAAAACTTATTACAGGAGATGGAGTTTACAAAGACTAACTCTAGAGACTAATTCCAGAGACTAACTCTAGAGACTAATTTCAGAGACTAACTCTAGAGAATAATTCCAGAGAATAATTCTAGAGATAACTCTAGAGAATAACTACTGAGAGTAATGTTCTCCTTTTCTACTTTTTGGAAATATGTTTCCTGCTACAAAGTTCTTTTTAGGTTCTCTTTTTTGAGTTTCTCTAAGTTCTTCTTAGTTTCTCCTTTCTTAAGTTTATTATAGTTCTCAACCCTATCTTATTTTGGGATGTTCGAAGAAATCAAGGTTAAAAAAGCTCTGAATCGGATAAATAAATCCAGCAGGATTAATCTACCATTTCATTGGGATTTGAATATTTACAGGGGCTGTGAACACGGTTGTAATTACTGTTATGCAATGTATTCTCATAGCTATCTGGAAGAAAAGAAGAAGTCTGCTTGTGCAGAGCCAGGATTCGGGAGAGAGATCTGTTCTTCTGCAGTGGATAAAAAATGTGCTTTTTTTCAAAAAATTTACGTAAAAACGAATGTTGCAGAAGCTCTTGAAAAGCAGCTTGCAACACGAAGCTGGAAAAAGGAAGTAATTAATATAGGCGGAGTCTGCGATAGTTATCAGCCTGTAGAAGCAAAGTACGGATTGATGCGCGAGGTTCTGGCGCTGATGATTAAATACCGAAATCCGGTCACTATATCTACAAAATCGGACCTTATCCTCAGAGACTATGACCTTCTTTCAGAACTTGCTGAACTAACATCTGTAAATATTGCAGTTACGGTTACAACGGTGGATAAAAAATTAAGTGCTCTACTGGAACCCCTGGCTTCGTTACCTGAAAAGCGGTTTTCAGTCCTGCGGGCTTTTCAAAACACATCTGCTGTTACTGGAATCCATATGATGCCAATTCTTCCTTTTCTTACTGACAACCCTCAGAATCTCAAACAAATTATGTCTCTTGCAACCGAATGTGGCGTGGATTACGCTCTGCCTGGAGTTCTGAACCTCAGGGGCGAAACCAGAAAGCATTTCTTCGGTTTTCTTGAACTTAACTTTCCCGAACTTGTGGATCCTTACCGCAAATTGTATGCAAAAGGAGGAGCTGATATGGCCTATAAGGCCAAACTTTATGAAATGCTCAGCTCTCTTATGGAAAGATATCATTTGTCTGGAGACTACATGAAACCCATGCAGGCAAAATTTTCCCGTTCGAAGCAGCTTACGTTAACAGATTTCTCAGAAAATGATTCTTGATTTTAGTAAGCACTACAAGTGCAAGTACTACATGTCTGGTTTTTTAGTAAGTACTACAAGTGCAAGTACTACATGTCTGGTTTTTTAGTAAGTACTACAAGTGCAAGTACTACATGTCTGGTTTTTTAGTAAGTACTACAAGTGCAAGTACTACATGTCTTATTTTTTAGTAAGTACTACAAGTGCAAGTACCACAAGTATCAGTCATACCTTCCTATGTTTATCTTGTTTTCATTCTCATCTAGCTCTTTTGATGAATTTGATGGCACGTATCCCGCACCAATACAAGGGGAGTTTGATTTCAGATGATAATCATGCTTATTATGGTTTACAAAGAGAGGATTTGCATATATGTCAGTAGTTGAACTTGCATTTTTATAATTTCCACCTGTATTATTGTACAGACAGTTGTTTTCCAGCACAACGGAATGCGTTTCAGGCAGATAATTAATCACTGCGTATCCTGTCCCATCAGGGTCTTTTTTACGCTTCTGGGTATCAATGATTATGTTATTACGGACAATCGTTTTGTACCCTGTACCCTGAGGTGAAAGATCAACTGAATTGTCTGTGTCTTCGGAAGAAGGAGGATATATCTGGACAATAGCTGCATGATATACTCCGTCAAACACATTCCTCTCAATCAGGGTGTCATAAAACCCGCTGGTTACAACCCCTCCTACCCAGTCAATACTGGGATTAGTACCGGTGTTATAGAGGGTATTCTTATAAATGTGGACATTCTGCGCCTCTTCTTCGGGATAAGTCTCTCCATAACCTATCAGCCAGATTCCGGGGCCATAGGTATTATTGATAGTATTATTATATACCTCAACATCGTTGACGATACCTGTTGTTTTCTCAATCTGAATTCCAGAGCCACCTGCACTCCAGTGATAAAAGGAATCTATTACGTTATCATGGAATTTTACATGGTTTGAGTTCCAGACTCTAAGGCCGCTGTTGGTCCTGCAGGTGATTCTATTGTTCCAGGCTTCTACATTCAGGCAATCGATGGCAAAAAGGCCATCATGTCCCAATTTATACACTTTATTATCATAATACGTGATATTAGAGCCTCTCTCTACTCTTAACCCGTCTCCATGCCCGTCGTGCATATACATATCATTAACGTCTACGTTTTTAGCGTCAAGGAACTTGATCATGTTGTAATATCCTTGTCCTCTTTGCCTATCTTCATTCTTGTCATGATTTCCATCTATTTCAAATCCTTTTATAGTGACTCCATAGACTCCATCGCTGCCCATCTGTGTTATCATGGGCTTACCCACTGGCCAGTTTGCGTTATCCTGGAGTTTTACTACAGCCGTGTCGTCTCCTTCTAAGATTGTATTATTTCCAATTAGAATACTGTCAGAGATGACGTATGTATTTGGGCCTTTCAAATGAACGGTTGAGAACTGTGGATTTTTTGCAACATATTCAAGAGCTTGATTTATCTCTACCTGATCATCAATTCCATCGCAGGTAAAGTTTCCACTTCCGTCGCCAGCTACGTACACAGTATTGTTTGACGACTTAGGGGGAATGTTGGACTCCATAGTAGAGAAAATGAATATTCCCAATGCGACCAGGAATATAAGAATTACAATGGAGAGTCCTATTTTTTTCCGGTTTTGCTTTAAGTACGTCAGATATTTTTCGTCCATTTTATTCCTTACTCTTAATTATAAACCTCAGTCTTGAAAAATTCTTAAAAGCGAATTCTTGGACCGGGTTTGAAAAATAAACTTGAAAAAGTTGTTATTGCAATCTTACTTCTCATCTCCTGCGCAACTGCAGGAAATATTACCTTTCAGGATTTCTTTCCAGTCCCCAAGTACATCATGGGTCCAGCAGTCATCGGCACCTGCGGCTTCTCGCATGACCAGGGCAAAGATATACGAAAGTTCCTTGACTGTAGCTCCTGCTTCAAGGGCGCCTTTAAAATGCTTCAGAACGCAGGGTTTTGACCTGGCTTTGATGGAGAGAGCAAAGCAAATGAACTGATAGGTCTTTTCATCAATCATCCTTTTTTCGGCGTAAAGCTGATCAATTTCGTCCAGTTTCTGGGTAAACTCCGGGAAAAATTCTTCAAGCATTCTCATTTCTATGTCTCCTTTTTATCAATGTGGCTTTGATTTCAAGCTGCTAAGGTAATTTGTAATATGATAATTTTATATTTATGGATTGGTTCAAATCATTTTGAACTAATCGGCAAGGTGCCAATTATTCTGTAAAACCACAAATCTCCAAAAGTTATTAAGTAAAAAATTCCATAGCGGAAGATCAATTTTCTCCATCGTACGCAAAAACTTGACTTCAAATTTACAGCAAATTTGAGACACTGCATATGTCAGATACAAGTACATTGACAAAAACAACTTCTATATAATCCGGTGAGCAGTTAACACCTGAAAGTAGTCAAAAAAAGAATAGATGAACCAAATAACCGTTAGACCAAATAATCGTTAGACCAAATAACCATTAAACAAGACTCAATTCCATTTCATAACATCTTTCGTTCTCACCACAAATATTTGTTGTTTCCCTTATTATTCGAAAGCCCACTTTTTCATATAATTTTATAGCAGAAGCATTATTTACACTTACATACAATAATACCGAAGCTATCTTGTTTAACTTCATTTCCTGAATACTCTCTTCTAATAATTTCTCGCCAAACCCCTGTTTTCTGAAGTTTCTGTCAATTGAAATCGAACAAACTACTGATTTTTTCTTGAAGCCTTTAAAGGTAGGTATTAGTATTATGTAGTATACTGAGTAACCTACTACGTGGTTCTGACTCTTTATTACATAAAATATTTTCTTAAGTTTTGTTGAATATCTTATAAGCATATCCTGTCTTTGATTTTCAAACCCTTCTCCTTGGATTCTAAGTACTTCAGGAAGCATAACGCCCTCTATAGGCATAATGTTTTCCTTTTCCATCTGTTTCCAGTTCCTTATAAGAAAAGATCCGATAGTATCACGTATGAGTCTCTTAAAACTCGTTAAATATGCAATGGGTTTAGTGTAGATTTTAGAGAGGCTCATGAAATCACTTATATGGTGAATAATGCTGTTGGTGTAATTCTCAAAGATAATTATAATTGTTTCTGAATTGTGATAAATCTATCTTTAATTATACTTCAATTTTTATCTAAATTTAGTTGAATTAGCCATAATAAGGAATAATAAAAATATAACTTCAAATTTGCAGTTCCGGAATTGATCCTAATTTCATTCTCACGATAATGATTCTTGGCAATAAATATCTTGATATCCTCGATATTATACTTGAATCATTTCTAAGCATTACAGATAAATAAAGTTTAGATCACAAAAATATCTGTGTAGAACACCATTCAATCACTGTTCACTGCTGTTCAAGTATACAATATAGTTATGGTTGTTTTCAACCCAGAAAGTAATTGAATTATCCTGTTTTATGTCATAATCAAGAAATTCTCCGGATGTGTTGTCGTAAACCTGAGTATCTCTTCCAGCGTTTATGTTTACATTTACAAGGGCAATGCCACCATTTGTGTGTACATTAAACACGACAGAGTTTTTAGTATATTGCAGATTATCAAATGTGGCATCATATGTATTTCGACTTATTTGGCTGTACTCGTGAAAAGACACTATAGACATATTGTTTGACTCATAATTCTCTACCCAGTTATGAAATTTTGAGCGGCTAATTGAGTATTTTATGGCTGGGTCCTTATCAAGTTCATGGGTAAAAACCGGGTGTACCATACCTGCTTTAGATGCTGTTTCCCACCATTCCCAGGTATCATCTTCCAGACTTCCAATATATTTTTCCGTATGGATTCCCGAGTCTCCATTTCTCCAGATCATCCCTAAGGTTTCGTATGCATAAAGAGCGTGCATAATACTATCTCTGTTTCTCATGGAGCACCAGCTTGTCGGTTTTCGCCCGATTTTTTCATACACATACAAATGTCCTTCATCCATTATCCTATACGCCTGTTCCAGTGGGAAGCTGTTTAATTCTTTTGAGTAATGTACACCCACATCCCATGAATCATTGATGGCCAGCCCACGCAAGTATTCAATATCCTCTTCATTGTACTGCTCAAGGAGTTCTATGTCAAACCATATTGTTCCTCTATTTTTTTTGCTGTTAAGGTAACGTATTCCCTGCTCGGTTGTGTTTCTGACATGCGGGCCATCAATTCCGAAAGCCAGTATTCTGTTACTCCCAATCGCAGTTATGAGCTTTCTTTCTGAGGTCTGGCTTATACTGTATATATTTAAATCAAGGTGCGTTCCTTTTCCAAGTACAAAAGAAGTGAACTTAATGTACCCATTTGAAACATCCACATAAGGTAATCTCTGCCTATCGGTGTTATAAAATGGAGTCACGATACAGTTTCCATCTTTTACAAGAATAGTGTTTGTTTTGTTATATCCATCAAAAATAATCTCAAAATCAGATTTTTCTGCCGCATTCCCGATGGATATGGATTCACATCTGATATTCTCTGAAGAATCTTTAAAATAGCTTTCTAATATAATATTATTATTTACTTTTTGGAGAATCAACTTTGAACCAGGGGTATTAAGCTCAACAAAGCTTTGAGGGTCATCCATCTCTAAATCTATTGAGATCTGGTAAGTGCATTTAACCATCGGTATAAGCCTGCAGATGTAAAATGATCCAATCTGCCTTGGCTGCTCCATATAGTGAATTAGTGGGATGGAAGCGACTTCACAGAACCGATAAGTTTCTGAAGATTTAACTAAATCTGCCGTATATCCATTTATTCCGGATTCTAAAACAGTGTCTGCAACTGGAAACAAACTGTACGGGCATGAACAGGAGCCTCTTCTTACTTTATACTGCAGTACTTTTGAGGTCTTGAAAGAAATCTCTGACTTAAGCATCCCGTAAATTGCAGAATATAATTTGTCATAAATCTTATTACCCTGAAGTTTTGCAATAAAAACATTTTTCGGAACGCTGTTAGATTTGGAGTAGTTTTGTGAAAATAAGGTAAGAATGCCTTGATCAATATTCTCACGAGTTTTTGTAGTCTCCTTACAGGGAAAAGCTTCAGCTCCTCCAATAAATAAACTACCCATTACAAACGGTATTAGAAAAAACATTTTTAGGCGATTACGGCTGTTCACTAAACCACCACATAAATTTTATATTCTATTTTTTATCCGACTTGCTTCTTCTAATTCAATAATCATGTGGACAGCCTTTCAAGTCTGAAACATTATTGTATGATATTTGTACTCGTAATACATTGAACGTACACAAATCATTTTAAAGCCATGCTTATTTGCAATTTTTTCGATTGTGTAGGGGTTGTGGGCAAATCCAAGAATATCTTTTGGACTATTTTTCAGGCGTGCCGATACTGCAGTCCGAAACTCGAAGCCTGTTTTGCATAAAATTCTCAAGCCGTTCGTGTTTTGTGAGAATAGACCTATCTTCCATAGTGGATATAGGCGGGAGTCCAGGATGTCAAAAAATACTATTTTACCATCTTTATTTAGATGCTTTGACGCATCAGAGATGAATTTATCAATTTCCTGAAATGTCAGGTACTGAATTACACCAGCTGCAGTTATTCTATCAAAGTTGAAATTCAGTTTATCCCAGAGTGTTTCATGGTCAGCAAGAAGCAGATCTATGTTTTGACACTTTTTTTTCTCAATCCTTTTACTTGCTTCTTTTAACATGGATTCGGAAAAATCCACCCCTAAAAGCTGTTCATACTCTGGAGCATAGTACGTCAAAAGTTCTGCGGCACCGCATCCAAAATCAAGAAGTGTTCTGCCCCCTTCAAGGTGGAACAGTTTTTCCCTGGCTTCCATAGAAAGAAACTCCTCAGATGAGTATCTGTGCCCTCCATGTTTCTTATCTTTGAAAAAATCTTTCCAGACATTTTTTGATTTTGACATGCTTTTCGGACCCCAATATCTTGTTCTTTTCGATATCTTTTTCCAGGCAATCTGTAACTTCCAGATTACCGTTTTTTAACTATTTATTGACTGATTCGAGCTATAAAAGAAATTAATAATTTTTCTGATTTTACACATATGCGCATAATTATATATACTTTTCTAATCAAATTTCAAGGTCTGTATCACGAGTTGTCAAGATAACTAAAGTATTATCTTTACCCATAATAAATTTGAAATTAGTCCCCTCTGCTCCTGAAGTGCATATTTATTAACATTAATTTAAAGGCTTTTAATATGCTATATAATTCAAGTTTAATATATATTTGAAATAAATATTAAAAAATTTCAGTTAATTTTAAATTTAAATAATATACATAATCTATTTGTCCATTTTATATTAAAGGCTGCCTATTGCTAAAATCAGTTATTTGCCGAAAATAAGTTATTTGCTTATAATCAGTTATTTGCCTAAAATAAGTTAGATATTCTCCCAAAACAACTAATTTGTATAAATTATAAATTTGACATTATGTCTTCATTACATCGGTGATGTTTTATGGGAATCCATAGAACATTATCACCTGCCGCAAAACCAAATACAAAAAACCTTATGCAGACTTATGAAAATTAATAAACGGAATCTTATATGTAGTTACACAAGGTTGTAAGTGGAAAGATATTTCTCCACACCTAAAAAAAGAAGATAGCCAATAAAAGTGGACCTGGGTCAATTTCAAAAAGAAAATCACAATAAAAAAGTTCTTTAGCTGGATAAGATTATTCAAAATCTCTTGCAAAGATATGAAATCAAAGAATAACATACTTTATGTTCTAATCTTATCAGCAACAACTAAGGTAAATTTTGGTAGCCCACAATCTAATTAAGATTCTTTTATCACTGCCCTGTAAATGTAGAGTTTATAGGCTGTAAATGCAAAGTTGATTGGCTGTAAAGCAAACTACAAGGTTTCTTTGCCATTTCCAAGTTATTTGGCATGAAAGTTTTTTCAAGTCCTTTCGTTTCTTTGTGCCTGTGATTAGAAGAATTTCATATGCGTTTTTTTGTAAAGTATTTCCTTCTCCAGTGGAGTGCAACATTTACAAGTCCGATCATTACGGGCACTTCAATTAGAGGGCCTACTACAGCTGCAAACGCCTGACCTGAATTGATACCAAAAACCGCTACTGCTACGGCAATTGCAAGTTCAAAGTTGTTACTTGCTGCCGTAAAGGCGAGAGAAGTTGTCTGTTCGTAACTAATCCCCATTTGTTTACATATAAGGAAAGAGACCCCAAACATAGTTACAAAATATATTAAGAGGGGTATTGCAATCCTTACAACGTCCATTGGTAGTGCAACAATGTATTCGCCTTTTAACGAGAACATAACAATAATCGTGAACAATAGAGCATAAAGTGAAATCGGGCCTATTGTTGGAATGAGTTTGTTATCATACCATTCGGCTCCTTTTGAGGGGCGCAGGAAATAACGGGTTAAAAAACCAGCAATGAAAGGAATTCCCAGATAGATCGCAACACTTTGAGCGACCTCTCCCATGGATACATATATTTCCATACCACTAAGTCCCAGCCATTCAGGCAGTATGGTTATAAAGAAATAAGCAAAGACGGAGTAGAAGACCAACTGAAAGACTGAATTGAAAGCAACAAGTGCAGCCGCATATTCATTATCCCCATCTGCCAGACTGTTCCAGACAATCACCATGGCAATGCACCTGGCCAGACCGATTAGAATAACACCTACCATATATTCTGGATATTCTCTGAGAAATACAATTGCCAGGATAAACATTAAAATCGGGCCGATTATCCAGTTCTGGAGTAAGGATAAACCCAATACCTTATGATTTCTGAAGACCTTGCCTAGCTCTTCATATTTGACCCGCGCCAGTGGCGGGTACATCATAACTATTAATCCGATAGCGATGGGAATGGACGTGGTGCCAATAGACAAACTCTGTAATAAGTCTGCAAAGCCCGGGAAGACAAAACCCAGAGCCACGCCGATAAACATAGCCAGAAATATCCACAGGGTTAAATAACGATTTAAAAACGATAATCTTGATACAGCAGTTTCTTCCAGAACGAACACCCTCTATTTTTCAATAAATATTTTATAAAAATGTAACTATCCAGCCTATCAAAACATGTCTATTGATATTGATTCTAGTGAAAGTAAGAAATCAAAGAAATAACCTGTAAAAGAGGACGAAACGCAGTCAGTTGCCAACAGTTCCATAAAATCAATTTGCAGAAATTTGTCTATTTAATTTTAACAAAGATGGCTATTGATTCTGTTTTATATAGGCTGAATAGTTACATAAAAATAACTATTTTTTGATCACTCGCAACATCTATCACCTGCTTTAAGCTTTTCTAATAAAACTAAATCGTCTTTACAAACGTTTATTTTCTCAACTTCGTAACCAATAATAATCGAGAGGAAGGGAAATTTTTGAAAAGTAGAATCGTTGAGTTGGTAATAGACCCACTGGGATTTTTTTACAGAAACAATAATTCCTGCCACTTTCAGTTTATTCAGATGTCTGGAAGTGTTAGATTGCTTAATGCCTAAAACTGCTTCAATATCACAGACACATAGTTCTTGGTTTTTTAAAAGATTCAGTATCCTTATCCTGTTTTCATCAGCCAACGCCTTAAATATGTAAACAATATCCACGGGCACCACCAACTCTAAATGAGTATATGCAATTATACTCATATAATATTTAAAAGTACGGTCTTATTTTTAATTGTGAATTCTACTTAAAATTCTATCAGTAACATTATATAATCAACTGTTTAAGCCTCAATTATTTTGGTGAGGTTACTTCTGATTCTAAATAAATGTTTTTTTATTAAAGAGAGCTCGTGATCGTTGAAACCTCCCAACAGAAACATCACAGATAGATAAACAAGAACGCCTATTCCTGCAGCCACGAGAAGCTTATAGGTGGTCAATATCTCAAAACGGGAAACAAAGAAGTACATAGCTGTTGAGGATAAAATACATTTTATGATATCATAAAAATAAAAGTTATGTTTGAAATGTTTTAGAGACATATGTGTGCAAAGAATAGCCATAAAAAAGTATGAGAATAAGGTTGATAGAGCAGCTCCGACAATGCCTACCCAGGGTACTAGAAGGAGGTTAAGTAACACGTTCAAAACCGCCACAGCAAAATTAATATAAGTTGGTACTTTCGTTTTTTTGACAATTAATAGTGTATTGATAAAAATTTGAGCGATTCCTGCTAGAAGGCCAGAAGAAGCTATAACTGGGATCACAAACCAACCTGAAACAAAGTTCTCTGTTGTAAATATTCCAAGCAAAGGTTTTGCAAAAGCTGAAAGCCCAAAGACTGCAGGAATAGAAATAATAAGGAAATATCGCAAGGAATAAGACATATAAACTGTTAATTCATCAATTTTATTTTCATCAAACAGTTTTGAGAGCTCTGGGAAAAGAATAAGCTGAAGAGGGTTTATAAGAAGTTGTATAAGGTTCCCGAAGGAGCAGGCTGCCGAATATATGCCTACACTATTGAGACCGAGAAAATAAGTAACTAAATATCTGTCACTTGATTCTGTAATCCATCTTACAAGAGTATTTGGGGTTAAAGGTAAAGAGAATCGCAGGTACTCCTTTAAATAAGTAAATCGAGGGATAACAAGTCCTATCTGTTTAATAATGATCAGAATAGCGATTAAAGTAATGACGCCCTGTACCACTAATGTGGCTACTATTACACCAAGTAGCCCATATCCAATTTTGAGAAGAAAGAGAATAAAAAGTAATTTTCCAAGTGCTTCAAAAAGAGTAAAGTAAGAAAATTCCTTAATCTGCCTGAACACTCTGAAATAATAAAGAGACACAGGCTCGATTACATTCACGAGAATCAAAAGGGAGCCTGCTTTGATGAAATAGGCCGCATCTGGATCCTTGAAACCAAACGTTGCTAGAGGTTCGGCAAGCATATACAGTGAAAGGGAGGCCAGAAGGCCAGAAATAGTCACGAAAAAAAGAATGGAATAGACAGCCTCCTTTATCACTTCCTTCTCTGTTTCAGAAGATAAAAATCTGACAAGACCCATTGAAAGGCCCATAAGTGCAAGAGGAGAGATTAAAGATACTGAAATGTTTATCTGCGCCCAGAGACCGTAATCATACGTCCCAAGGCTTTTTGTGATTATCGGGATTAGAAGGAAGGTACTTAAGTTTGTAAGTACCTGAACTATTCCGATAAGGCCGACTTCTCTTGCAAATTTTTGATATGACACTATAACACCTAAAACTTAGTCTTGTTTAACTCTCTGACTGGAGACTAATAGAAGTAATTTTGAGATGAATTGCTCTAAAAATACAATCATCAAAGCGGTTTGTTGTCCTGCTACCTTCAGCCTAATTAAATATCTAGAAGTGTTAGATTGCTTAATGCCTAAAACCGCCTTATATCACAGACACGCAATCCCTCATTTTTTAAAAAAATCCCATCCCCTTATCCTGTTCTCATCAGCCAGAGCCTTAAATATGGAAAACAATATCTGCGGGGATCCTCACTTATATATGAGTATATGGACTTATACTCATATATTACTTAAATATGTTGATTTATATTCCACTACTAATTATAATTCTTCTGGTTAATGCTGAGGTAATCTTATTTAGGATTCATCAAATCATGCCGAGAATAATTGGAAAAATAAAGGTTGTGTATTGACCGTGATTGCAGTAAATTCTACTATTTGTGGCTTTGTTCACAAAGTCCATGGAAGCAGAAAAGGAAACAAAATTGTTGTTGACATCGAAACTCCATATGAAAAGATAAAGAAGTTTTCTCACATGGAAATTCCCATGAAATAAATTATGGACATCAAAGATAACTACGTGATTGATAAAGCACAAGAAGTTAAATGCTGCTCAAACTGCTTAGAGCCTATTCGAAAAGTGGTTGCCTGCTATAACTTTTACAATATGCAATATGCAAAATCAGAACGGACGCCCGGATATTTAGACCTATTGTAACTTTTCGATATGTATTACTGAATTTTCGGATAGGCTCTTAGTACCCTGTGCAGTACTCAACCTCTGTAGACTTGATAGTGGACTCATTGCAAAATCTCTGGCAAAAAAGGCGGGCAGTATTAGTGTTGAATTTAATGATGTTTTACTGTCTTCCCTGCTTCGTGGGTCTTAAAGTTTATCAAAATTAATAACTACAGTTACAAAAAGATAATTAATAGCCAACAGCTATCAAGAATTAGTCCAGAGAACTTCGATAAACCTCTGATCCCAACAAATTACTTAAATACCCTTTATAAGCAGGTAGCTAAAAAGTAGGGTTTATCGAAGTCCTCTTCATATAAATTTTTTCTATTGAATCTAATAAGATAACGGTTGATCTTGCTTTGTCCAGGCTGAATATTCACGCATATCTTTATTTGCTTTTATCATAAATAGTACTATAATACTTTTGTTTGCATTTAGCTGAGGCATCAAAGCAACTCAATACTATTCTGGAACGGGGGGAGGAAAATAAATCTTAAAGGTACTTTTCGAAGAATACTGATTGCAACAGACGGGTCTAAATATAGTCAAACTGCCGTACTTCAAGGAATGGAACTTGCAAAAATTATGGGTGCGAAGGTCTATGCTCTCTATGTGCTTAATAAAGACGCATATGTACCGTCTGTACTGGAAACACCGATTCATCTGGGTTCTAGCTGGAACGTCATGGAGGAAATGTTGCGTCAAGAAGGAAATGATGCTATCCAGTATGCTAAGAAGGTTGCAAAGGATAAGGGAATAGACTATGAAGGTGTGGTTGTAGAAGGCGATCCTGCGAGTGCAATTCTGGAGTTTGCAGAGCAGAACAAAGCAGATATTATAATAATGGGAACCCTTGGTAAAGGAGGATTAGAAAGATTTTTGCTTGGAAGTGTAACAGATAAGGTTGTAAGGCATTCAAAGGTTCCAGTTCTTGTTGTTAAAAAACAAAAACAGAATTAAGGATATAAAAGGTCCATTATTGGAATACTTAATGTCACCTGTATAGAGCTTACGCAGTTGCTTACTTTGCAGACAACTTTTGAGGTTCCATTATTTTCGTGCTAAGACTGCTTTTGATAGGTTAACGTAAAAATTCATTTTATTACATGGGAAGAACAGAAGATTAAGAATCCTCTGTCTTTTAGGTTGTGGTGAAGTGAACCTTGTCTCTTTTTTTTCATTTAAACCACATACATCTCTTCTTTGCAAAATGGGGTTTTCTTGATACTATAGGTCAGAAATGGTTTCGATAAACCATATAAAAGCCGACTCCCATAATTACAAGGCCTGCAACTTTTTTTAAAGGGAAACCATATTTTGAAACTTTCTTAAGCCTTGAGGAAGAAAAGCTTGCAGAATAAGCAACAAGAAGCATTGGAACGGAAAAGCCGAGGGAATATATGAAAAGCATCAACGCTCCATAAACAATCTTACCTGAAACAGCAACCATGGTGAGGATTGAACCAAGTACTGAGCCGACACACGGAAGCCAGACAATCCCGAGAGAGAGACCAAGTAAAAGCCCTCCTAAAAGGCCCTCTCGTTTGGAGTTCGCAAGGGATGAAAAGTTTCCAAAAACATTGAAAATATTGAGATCAAAGATCAGAGCAACGCCCATAGTTATAAGAAGAATTTCGGCGAAGATGTTAAGGTAACCGAGATAAGCCGTGAACGTAGCCCCTAAAATGGAAGTAATGATCCCCATGCAGGTGAAAGAAAGGGACAAACCTAACACAATCGCAAGCGGTCTGAACTTTCCTTTCTCAGTTGAGTAAGCAAAAACTGCCGGAATTACGGGCAGGATACACGGAGAAAGTACACTGACTACCCCTGCAAAAAAAGCTGCAATTGGAAAAAAATCGGAAAACATAGTTTATTCCTCTGTTTTCCTGGATTCAATAGCTTTCTCAAGAGTCTCTGAAAGGATTTCTTTGTCGGTAACACCTAGGAACCTTGCGCTTGTTCTTTCTTGGCTTTTGCTGCCGTCCTGCCGCATATATATGTATTTTCCGTTTTCGATGCCCATAATAATACAGGTATCCGGAATAACTCTTACTCCAAATTCTGTTGCAAACTCGGGATTCTGCTTGATATCAATAAGCATGAATGAGGCAGAATCCTGATATTTTGGAAGTAGCTCTGAGAATATTTCTTCCTGTTCTCCACAGGGAATACAACCCTTTGAGCCAAGTTTCAGTACAACAGGACCTTTTTTGAGGGCTTCATCAATCTGGCTCAAGTTCGTAACTTCAATCAATTTCATTCCATTGCCTGAGTCACTAACGTTCTCCGTAATTTCAGCAAGGTCTGTTTCATTATCGGAGCTGTCAGAATCTATGCAACCAGAGCTGAAGACCAGGAAACAAAAAACCGCTAAAGTTGAGAGCGATTTTATTAAAGTAGGTAATGAAAAATGAATTTGTTTCTTACCTTGTATTCTATGCAATCGCTTCATTATAGTTCTCCAAAAATTTTCATATTCTATTTTATAGTCAAGAAGTAGAAACTTATTATAAAATATCAAGATATGTTGATATACTCAAATGTAACAAATATTATAAGTATTTTGTCAAATTACTTGTGAGTATCAAAAATATGAGGGAGATCCTTGTAGTGATTAACTCGATTGACAAGAGGAAATATTCTGTAATTGATCAGTCCAGTGAGAAATCAATCTATTTTCCCTCGTTTGCCTCTTCTCTGCTTGTTTTTGATTCAGTGCTCGCCGAGAATATTCATCTACACAGAACTGGCACGTTATACGGGCAGAAGGTACAACAGCAACTACCTCTTTGATTTTAAGATCAAATGCCTTCTCCATAAAGATAGTGCGGCATATATTTACAAAGATTTCAGGAACTTTTGGTAATACTTTATTCTAAAAGAGCAGCTTAATCCCTCAAATTGATTTAGAAATCCTAAGTTATAAAAAACCGCGACGTATATATCAAAAAATGTTGATATATTGTAATTTAAGATTTCAAAAATCCCGAAAAATATGGAGTATAAATAACAATATGTTAGATATCTAAAATAATTGATATGAAAACCCTTATTTAGAAGGCTTAACTTCTTTTATTTATGAGCTATTGTTGTCCTGCTGACCCTGAGAAAAAGAAGGAATGGGAAGAGAAAATGCTCCAGGAAATCGATTTTCTGGACAACGACATAAAAAAAGCCAGTGAGATCTTCAGCGCTCTCGGACATCCTATCAGACTGAAAATTGCTTATTTTCTCTCTCAACGAGATCACTGCGTTTGCGAATTGATATTTAAATTGAACGAAAGGCAGAACCTTGTTTCTCATCACCTTGCAATCATGAAAAACTGCGGGATCGTCGAAGCCTACAGCAGTTCAAAATGGCATTTTTACAGGTTGAATCCTGAATTTGAAGATATTTTTGAAATTATTAAGCAGTTACAAAACAAAAAATCCGAATAAACCTGAAAGAGAAGTTGAATGAACCTGAATGAAAATCAGAACAGGTCTTAATTAAATCTGGAAAGAAAAAGATTTAAAAATGAAAATGACTGGGTTTTCAGTCCTTACAGAAGCAACAACAGTCTTCTTCTCATTTATTTGTATTTTCTTCTGTCTATGTATCTTTTGTATTTTCTTCCGTCTATGTATCTTTTGTATTTTTTCTGTCTATATATCTTTTTTATTTTCTTCTGTCTATGTATCTTTTTTATTTTTTCTGTCTATGTATCTTTTTTATTTTTTCTGTCTATGTATCTTTTTTATTTTTTCTGTCTATGTATGACTCAGTTTCATAATTTAGTGATTTCTCATTTTTTCCGTCCTTAAAACTTCACTTTTCTCTGCTAACTGCTCAAATAAACTGTAATAATCCTTGAGAAATGATTTCTTTGGCAGGAATGCCAAAGAATTATTTTACTCCGTTAATTGTTTCACTGAATTTTTTGACTAAAATCGATACGCTCCGCTACTTAATCCTTAACTCAGCTCTCAAAAATATCTTTTACTAAAGCTTAAATGGAGTAAATAATCTGAACAATTCCAGAAATGACTTTTGTGGTTTCTTGAGCAAATTTAATCTTCTCATTTGAGCAAGTTTGATCTGATTCTCAATTCCTTTATCAGTCCTGAACTGCTTCTTGTTATCCGTTTTTAGACTTTTTGAATAATAACTTTCAATAGGATTATTTGTCGCCGGCGCTCCTGGAAGATAATGGAACAAAGTAAGATTTAGCCAGTGTTTATTGATCATCCACAATCGTTTTTGAACCAATTCATCATATGTTCTTATATTTTCCATTAATTTATTGAAGTTATATTTTGCTTTTTCAAGACTATTAARTGGAAGATTTTCCTTTTTYCGTCTTCTTTCAAGCTTTAATTCATTTCTATACTTGTAAAATTTCTTTTTTGCGTTTTTACTCCATTCCTGATGTTTTTCTTCTTTATTAACTAGATTAGGTTCTTCAGATAGAAGTTCTTCCAGAAATTTAATTTCATTCTCTCGATTGTAAAATATATTCAATAACCTGTACTTCAATAATTCCTGTTCAATTGTTGTATTTTTTGGGAAATCACTAACAATAAGCTTGTTTAAGTGCATTAAACAATATTGATGGACTAACTTATCCCCAAAAATTTCCTTTAATATATCAGGGTATCTCTTATCAAAGTCCGTAACGATAAACACAGGCTCTGATGCATCCAGATTTTTCTGTAAAAATCCCTTGATGGTTTCTGAACTCTTATCTTCAAAAAGTTCATCTGCTATCGTTCTTTGAGTTTTTGCATCCAGTAAAGTTAAACGGTATTTCTGACATCTTCCTTCTTTTGGATGTTGTTCGTCATAGTGCACCATATGTATATTTTCTGAAAATGGAACAGTTTTCTGTTCCATTTCTTCGTAGAATGCTCTTAAAATAGTGCTTTTTGATCTCGGATAGATGAAGTCCATTATATCAGAAATTCCATCGTATGAAACGTTATGGTATCTGAGTAACTGGAAGAAATCATTGAATGAATTAAAAAGTAAAGTCTTCAGATCTTCCCAAAAACTATGATCTTCTTCGTGTGTATTACCACAATTTGAGCATTTATATCGACCAATGTTGATTTCTCCAAGACCTTCTTTAGTATGAGGATTATAGCCATTATGAACCATTGGAGTACTACAAATTGAACAGACTGGAGGAATTTTTCTACGAAAAATTCCTCGTGTGGTATATTCATAATCGTTTCCAAAACAACCAAAAACGTCTAAGAGAGCAGGGAGCTCCGAAAAGTTATTAAGAGTAAGGTTTATAGTTACCATTGTTTTTGCCGTAACATCATTACATAATTATAGAATTATAATTTTGTGTAGTGATGTTACACTTACTTTTATCACTAGATTTTGGGACTGAGTCTGCTCGTGCCTAAAAGAATAAAATTCCAAATATGTTATGTTGGAAGATCACGGTTTAGATATGAGAATGGGGTTCTTCGTCATTCCCAATGGATAAAATGATTTTCAATTCAAGACAGCATTGGTTTTTATGAGAATATTATGAGAATATCCATACAAAACAGCGAAGAGACAGAAACATGAACTCGTGAGTAAACTTAAGAACACAATTCGGTGTCAATAGAAGGCTATGTATCCAAAAACGCGGAACTAAGGATATAATTATTTTCGACCCATATGAAACAGTGAAGAGACACATCATTAAGTGCAATAAGCAAAATATAATATGGAGAATATGGTGGGTATTCAGCATAGCAGTTCCAGGGAAAAGGACTTTGTGGAAGTTCTCGGATTAAGGAAGGAGATCGAGAAAATCCAGTCAACAATTGCTGATTTTGAGATGGGAAAAAAGCTGAATATAGCCATTGTAGCCGAGCCTCTTAAAGGAAAAACTACCCTGAGCGACAAAATAGAGAGAATAAATTTAAACAGGGCAGCAAAAATCACTTTTTCTAAAATTGTACAGAATAAAAACGAAATTTCCCTCCCGGATGATACAAAAAAAATTGTAATTCTTGATAACTGTCATTTCCTGTATATGAGAAAGCCAGGTGGTTTTGATATCTTTTATGAGTTTTTGGATATGATTAGTTTTCAGAACAGGATATTTATCACTACCTGGAACATTTATTCCTGGAAATTCTTAAACGAAGCTTTCGGGCTTGGGAAATACTTTCCGGTACAGATCTTCATCCCTGCTTTTGAAAAGGAAAATCTCAGACTTTTTATTCTCAACAGATATGAAAAAGATGAGATAAAATTTGCTAAAGACGAAGAATCCGAAGAAGAACCCTTCTTCTATATAATGAAATATCCTTTAGAGCTAGCATTATTGGGCAAAAAAATTTTCATTCTTGTTCCTAAAATAAATATCTCTTATCTCAAGAATCGCCTTCTGAAAAAACAAAAAATAGAAGCTGCTGAAGACCAGGTATTTGAAAAGCTTTACCTGGAATCAAAAGGCAACCCCGGAATTGCTTTGAGAATCTGGGAGCTTGGTCTTGACTATCCTGTTATGAAGCCTAAAAATATAGGCCAATTTTCGTATGAAGTAGACCTTGAATATGAAGAGGCTTTTACTTTGAGCCTTATTCTTTCTTATCAGGGTCTTACAAAATCTGAAATCACTGAAATAATGGGCTCCATGTCGAGCGTGGACAAAATTCTCTACCAGCTCTTAAGCCAGGAACTTATTTTAAAAGATGAAAATGACTCTTATCGTGTCAGGCCTGAAGCCCTGAGCAGTGTTACTACATATATGGAAAAACTGAGGCTGGTGTGGTAAGTGGTAGACGGAAACACGAGCAGGGAGCAATTATTAGAAATTTTCAAGTCAGTTGATACGCAAACCCTCATAACTATGGCCCTGATTTTTTTAATTGCATATGTTCTTGGCAGGGTCATTACCATTATCTTATTAAAACTTACAGAAAAATTGAGCCATACTGGCAGAATAAAAGTAGAAGTAGTTATCCCTATCATAAAATTTGTAATCTACCTCATAGCTTTTTATTTCATCTTTAGAGAAATATTCAAGATTTTCGGACCGGAAATCTTTCTACTGGCTGGACTTCTGGGTGCAGCCATTGGATTTGGGCTTAAAGACCTTTTTTCAGATATTGTCGGAGGGCTGGTAATTACATTTGAAAAACCTTACCAGATAGGGGATAAAATTTCAATTGGGAATTATTATGGTGAAGTCACTGATATAGGTCTAAGAGCAACGAAACTGTTCACACCTGATGCTAATGTCGTTACAGCCCCAAACAGCCTGATTTTCAAAGAAACCGTTGCCAGTGCAAATTATGGGGTCTCGGAAATGATGGTTGTAATAGACCTGTATATTGCAGGAGAGTCACATGTAGAAACTGCAATGAGAATTTTATGGGAAGCAGTTGTGAGCTCTAAATATGTTTATATCTCCAGAGAAAGGCCTGTTATTCTGCTGCATAAAGCCCTTCCATTCTACACGAGGTTAAGGGCCAAAGCTTATGTCAATGACCTTAGAGACCAGTTCAAGTTTGAATCCGATGTTCACACGAGGGCCTGGATAGAATTCCAGAAGAATGGGATCAGGGCTCCCCAGCTCCATATTTTGAATATTCCTTCAATAGAAGAAAAGTATGAATCAGACACTACAACTCGGAGAAATATGGGGTCAAATTTGAGGCCAAATGCAGGAGGTCTTAAAGATTCCAAATAAAAGAGAGTAAATTCACAAAAGTTTTTTCTTTGAGTCTTGATGACGATAGCAATTGTTTTTGTTATGTTCAGTATGAATCAATACATCCAGAAAATTCATAAATGACGATGGCGATTGTATTTGTTTTGTTCAGGCTGAATCGCTACATCCAGAGAAATCGCTACATCCAGAGAATTATCGCCCCATAAGGTCGATACTTGTCGCAGTTCCAACCATTATGTCTTTTTCTTTTTCCAGGGCTTCAAGAATATTTGAGACCAAAAGGTGGCTGATTGCTCTCCTTTTCCTGGGTTCAACTACATATCTTAACCGCATTTCGATCCAATTTTCCTGCATTTTCATATAGAGCTTTGTCTGTACATCATAGGTAGTAATAAAATATTTTTGTCCCATTTGACGGAGTTCTTTCTGTGCCAGGTCTTCGAACTCTCCTAAAATTGAGCCTGCAACATTGAGAGCAATCCCTTCAGCTTTTTTCCAGTTGCTCCCATAAATAAGTAGAAACCGAACTTCATCCCAGATAAAGGAATAATCCCTGGTATAGTTTTTTATCGTCTTATTAATGGCAAAGCTGTTAGGTATATGGAGAATTCTGCCAGTATATTGATCTGCATCCACCCATTCCCTGATTTCCATTATTGTGGTGCTTATGCTCCCTATGTCAAGCACATCGCCTACGTTATCTTCAACTTGAATCCTATCTCCTGCTTTAAAAGGGTGATACAAAATGAGGAGAATTCCTCCTGCTATGTTTCGCAAAAGGTCTTGAAGCGCAATTGCGACTCCGGCGCTGAGAATCCCATAGGCAATAAGCAGGGTGCTGGTTCTCTTGAACCAGATTGCAAAAAGTGCGGCAAAAGCAAGTACTGTGATAAGAATAGATGCAGTTTTCCTTAGAGTATACCTGTCTTTGGCAGCCGATACTCTTCTAAGAATTAGATTTCCGGTAATGGAATTTATTATATAAGCCAGAAAAATCACAATCAAAGAGATAAGAAGAGCATCCAGGAGAGACCGGTCCTCGAAGATGTAGAAGTTAGTCAGGTATCGGATATATGCGATAAAAAGGATCAAAATTAGCAAAATAAAAATATTCAGTCTCCTGATAACCCTCATGTAGATAAATATAATGTCTTTTATATATCAATATGGCTGCGGTGGCCGAGACCCTGGCTGCAGTGGCCGAGACTCCTTGATGCTTGATTCGGTCAATGTTAGCTTTGGACTAGGAGTTTATCCAAAATGGTTGCCTGCTGTACCTTTAACAATTAGGCAATATGTAAAACCGGAACAGATACCTGGATATTATAGCTCTATTGTGATTTTTCAACATGCGTTACTGATTTTTTGGAGAGGCTCTTAACCAGAGACACATCTATTTCACTTATTTCACTTCATCTTTTCAAAACCACCTTCTGCGGTCCATAATCTCATAAAGTTTCACTTTCATAAAATCGGTTATAACAAAAGCCACAAGTGCGTAAATCCAGACAAAACCTGCCAGTTTCCATCCAATTGGAGATATATAGAATCCATATACCGCAACGAGCGTTGCCAGTACTTTTGTAACCACTGCAGCCCAAAAAAGGAGTTTTCCCGGAGGAGGAGACCAGAAGTGCCCCCTGTTGCGGGCAACGAATATGGTCAGGTGTCCGGCTATTGCAAGTTTCAGGAATATAAAAGACTGCAGTACACCCGGACTGAGATAAAGAACTCTGGCTCCGATATAGTATATTGCAAAAGAAAAAACCACACCTACGATTCCCAGAAATGTGGACATTCTCAGGACTTCACGCATATTCCATTTTTCTGGTATTAAGGAATATTTTACATTGTCATACGCAATAGCCATTATAGGAGCATCATTGAGAATAGCAAGCAAAACAATCATTATAGCAGTTACAGGATAAAAATTAAACACAATTATTGAAGTGGCAATAAAAAAAAGCACCCTTACAGTCTCAGCGATTCTATAGATAGAATAGCTCTTCATCCTCTGAAATATCTTACGGCTTTCTTTTATCGCGTTAATAATGGTCGAGAGCCCTGAAATTGTAAACACTATATCTGCAGCGGATTTTGCAGCATCTGTAGCCCCCGCAACAGCAATTCCAGCATCAGCCATTTTAAGGGCAGGGACGTCGTTAACCCCATCGCCCGTCATGCCAACAATATGTTCTTTTTTCTGAAGGAGTTCAACAATCCTGTATTTGTGTTCGGGAAATACCTGGGAAAAACCGTCAGCCTTCTCTACAATTTCCTGGGCTTCGGAATCGGATTTTTCTACGAAATCATCAGCTGTAACTATGTTCGTACCCAGGCCTACCTGGCTTGCTATCTCTTTAGCAATGGCAAGGTGGTCTCCGGTTACCATTTTCACGTCTACTTTAAGGGAGTTTGCCGTCTTTATTGTCTCAGCGGAATCTTCATGCGGTGGGTCATAAAGTCCAAAAAGTCCTGCAAACCTGTATTTTCCTTCTTCTTCCACACAAACTCCCAGGGCACGGTATCCTTTTGAAGCCATATAATTTACTTTTTCTTCTACCTTCTGCCTTACTTCTTCTTTATTGCTTGACATGCCCAGAATAACCTGGGGTGCGCCTTTGGCAATTTTAAACTCTCCTTCGAGTCCTTTAACCGTAGCTTCAGTGTGCTTTATTACAGGGTCAAATGGAGTGAATTTTGTTACATCATAAGTTTTTATTTTGTCTGCAAGGGATTCTGTGTCCTTTGCCTTCTGGAGGATCGCATTATCAATCGGGTCATTATCCTCTTCTCTTGAAGCAAGAGACCCGTAGATCAGAAGGTCGTTTTCTTTAAAGTTTCCGAAAGGCACTAACTCGGATAATTTTAGCTTGTTCTGGGTAATTGTACCGGTTTTATCCGAACATAGAATGTCCATTCCTGCCATTTCTTCTATGGAGACCAGTTTACTGACAATAGCTCCTTTGTTTGCAAGTTCGGTAGCTCCTACAGCCATTGAAACAGACATTACTGCTGGAAGAGCTGCAGGAATTGCAGCGACTATCAGCACAAGAGCAAACTGAAGGGTTTCCAGAAAAGGAGTGTGCCTGAAAAGTTCTTCTACAACTAAAACAATTGCAACAATACAGCCTGCAAGGACAATCAGGTAGTTTCCGATTTTGAGGACAGCTTTTTGAAAGTGGCTCCTGGTCCGGATTTCGGCCACCAGTTTTGTTGTTTCTCCAAAATAGGTATTCATGCCTGTAGCCACAACCAGAGCATTCATTTCCCCTTTCTGGATAACGGATCCTGAATAGGCAATGCCATCAGATTTTTTCTCTACAGGCAGGGATTCTCCCGTTAGGGCTGATTCGTCTATCTGCAGATATTCTCCTTCGAGGAGTTTAAGGTCAGCAGGAACAATATCCCCTGAACGTACACGTACAACATCTCCAGGGACCAGTTCCCGTGCAGGTTTTTGAGTCCATTGTCCTTCTCTGAGTACTCTGGCATTAAGGGCCATTTTCTTCTTAAGAAGTTCAATCGCATTGTCAGCCTTATGTTCCTGCCAGAACCCCACAACCCCGTTTAAGATAAGGAGCAAGGAGATGATCACAAAGTCTTCCCATCGCTGGATAATACCTGAAATTGCAGCTGCCACTTCGATCATCCAGGGAATTGGACCCCAGAAATAACCTAAAAATTTTCTAAGTGGGTTGACCTTCTTTTCGGAAATTTCATTATAACCATACTGCTTTATCCGATTTTCAGCTTCCGATGAAGAAAGTCCTTTATTACTGGAATCAAGTTTTTTCAGGACTTCATCTGCAGGCAAATCCTTTATTTCATCGATTTTGAGCTTCACATTTTCCCCTATAAATAAGCCCCCAATCCGCGTTTTCCCAATAAAAATGTCCAAAATTCAGACTTATTTGTCCTGTTGATCTTTTCTCTTGGACCTCTTCTTTTGGATCTCTTCTTTTGAACTTCTTCTTCTGAACCTGTCATTTTTCGCAGTTGTAAACCTGTATCATAAACCCGATAAAATTCCCATTTAGAACATAGAAGCAGAAAAAATAAAAATATATGACATAACTTATAATTTATTATTGACCCGGAAACCCTGGGACCTCATATATAATAGCAATTTTTGGCAGTGAGCCCAGTATCTCCAAATGATATATGGATTTTACATGCAGCAAGCTAATGCTAACGAAAAAATAGAGTTGTTCCTGTATTCTGTTTTTTCAAGCTGTTTACACTATTTTTCAAGCTGTTTACACTATTTTTCAAGTCCTTTGCAATGTTTTTTAAACTATCTGCAGTATTATTCAGGACATTGCATCCCTGGACATTCATTGATATACTGCATAATGTCGCTCATTTTTGCACTGGCCATGGCTACAGACATATCTGCACTTCCGTAATAAATGCGGAGTTCATCGCCCACAAGGATCCATCCACACGGGAAAACAACATCATTAACGTCTCCAGTCCGCTCATACATTTCACGAGGTCCGAAAACCCAGCCTTCTGACCTATGGAGCACTTTTGTGGGATCTTCAAGGTCAAGAAGAGCAAGTCCGAGACGATAGCTCTTTTTAGATGTTGTCTGACGTACCCCATAATACATAATTAACCACCCGTCAGATGTTTTCATTGGCGGAGGGGCTAATCCAATTTTACGTGCATCCCACCATCCACCTTCCCTGGCATACAGAAGAACCTCATGTTCTCCCCAGTATTTCATGTCAGGCGAAAAAGATATCCAGATATTTGCCTTTGCACCCGCAATGTTAGATACGGGCCTGTGTAACATTGCCCATTTGCCATTAAGTCTTGTAGGAAAAATAGCAGCATCTTTATTTTCAGGTGGCATTATAGGCCCTACTCTCTCAAAATTAGTGAAATCATCGGTATAGGCAAGCGACGTTAATGGACCAGAGTCCGAAAAAGCCGTATAAGCTATAGCCCATTTTTCCATCTCATCAATGTAAGTTATACGTGGATCTTCAATACCATATATCTCTTCAGAATAGTATGTTGGATCCGAGGAAAAGGTTGGTTTGGGATCAATTTCCCAACCGTCAATTCCATTTTTGCTTCTAGCTACGGTAAGATGGGAAAAACCTCTGTGGTCTTCAACCCGTACCAGTAATATAGTTGTATTGTTGACCATAATCGCTGCAGGGTTAAATACCGAACTGACCTTATACGGCCAATAATCAACTGTAAGTATCGGATTCTTCTTATATCTTACAAATAATTCTCCTTCATCTTTCCAGATCATATTATTCCCCACTCCTTCTGATTTCGGATAAGCTCTAGGTTTTAGATAAGCATTAGATAGGTAAAAAAGCAGGCTTTTTTATTCCGCAATATCAGTAACAGTTATTCTATTGCTGAAAGTTACTAAACTTTTTTGATCTTCCTAAATCTGTTATTCGGCTCTTCTCTGTTTCGAGTGGATAATTTATACCCACTTTCTATATGTGAGAGATACATACTCAAAATATGTAAGCAGTCTCTGTTGAAAATCACATTCAAGCTTGATGTCTCTCAATTAAATTTGAATATTTTGTAACTGATCAATTATTTTTAATTATTTTAACACATACAAAACAGCGAAGAACCAAATAAATAAAAGGTCATAGAATACAAAGCCTTTTACATCAATTAATTGTCTAAAAAGTGAAATAATTCGTTTATTACCTGAGGTAATTGTCGGATAGATTTTAAAGGACAGGGCATTCGTGACCCTGTGCGCTTTCTTAGTAATAAAAAACTAATAGAGCCCCTGGCTGAATGATGCGAACAAAGTTAAGCAAAAATATAAAATTTTGGAGAAAAAAATGAGCGAAATTAAAAGAAAGTTTGATGAAATTTCAAAAAAATATGATGAGCAGAGAAAGAAGTTTATTCCTTGTTTCGACGATTTTTATAGAGTATCAGTGTCCGTGGCATCCGTAAACATGGAAAATCCAAAAATACTGGATATGGGGGCTGGAACAGGACTTTTATCAGCGTTTTTGATGGAAAGATATCCAGATGCCTCATTTACTCTTATTGATATCTCGGAGAAGATGCTGGATATAGCAAAAGACCGGTTTAGAGGTAACTCAAACGTAAAATATATTGTAGCAGATTATTCAAAGTATTCTTTCGTCGAAGATTATGATATGGTAGTGTCTGCTCTATCTATCCATCATCTGGAAGACGAAGAGAAGAAGGAAATTTACAAAAAAAGTTACTCTCTACTTAAACAAAACGGGATTATTATTAATGCCGATCAGGTACATGGAGAAACTCCTTTCATAGAAAACTTCAACAAAAATATCTGGAAACACTATATAGAGAATAGTGGTCTGCCCGAAGAAGAACTCCTCGCTGGTTATGAAAGAACTAAGCTTGACAAGGACTCAACATTAGATCAACAAATCAACTGGCTTAAAGAAGCAGGATTTTGTGATGTTAGCTGTATGTATAAATTCTACCAATTTGCAGTGATGTTTGGGAAAAAGGTATAGTTTCGGGATTATCTTAACTGTTATTTATATTTTATTTTTCACTAACGTTTGGATTTGCAATGTCAGTATAAAAACGTCAGTATAAAATTAACTCAAACAAGCGGTCTCAAAACTACATTTGATTCTATAAGCAGGATAATGTGCTATATTTCAAGGCAAATACATACCTGAATTTCAGAATAATTTTCGATATGAATTTAAAGTCAACAATTCCAATTATCCAATTGTAGAAATGAGTCGAGTTTTGAGGCAACCTGCAAAGAACAAAATTCAAAAAAAATAAATATTTTTGATAGAAGATTCATAATATGTAATATTTTAGTTATCAAAATCGAAACTATTGAATATAATTAACGTGAAATAACCGGGATAAAACATCAGAATAGAAAAGAGAAATCCGAATAAAACTAGCTGACGAGAATGTAAAGAATAAAAGTATAAGTAATATCACCAATAATATTGGTGCAAAGAGCTCAATTAATAAAAGTAGTCAATATTTACTGGTAGTTTCGGACAATGGGTTGGGTTTTCCGGAAGGTCTTGATTTCAGGAACGCTGGTTCTTTGGGTCTACAGCTTGCAAACATTCTTGTTGAACAACTGGAAGGCACAATTGAACTTCAAAAAGATTCAGGGACTACCTTCAAAATATTATTTAGGGAAAACAACTGATTATCCGGAGGCTTATCCGATATCAAAGGGGAGATACAATGAAAAAAGCAAAAATTCTGGTTGTCGAAGACCAGAATATAGTGGCTCTTAATATCAGAAACAAACTGAAAAATCTAGGTTATACTGTGCCGGGTACTGCATCCACAGGAGAGGAAGCAATAAGAAAAGCGGAATTGACGAATGCAGACCTTGTTTTGATGGATATCATGTTAAAAGGTGAAATGGACGGAATTGAGGCCGCCCGTGAAATTAAAAACCGGCTCCGAATTCCAGTATTATATCTTACCGCCTATACTGATGATGAAACTCTTGAGAGGGCAAAAACGACAGAGCCTGCAGGATATATCTCAAAACCTTTTAAGGAAGAGGACCTGCACAGCAATATCGAAATGGCACTTCACAAGCACAGAGCCGAAAAAAAAGAAGCTGAAAAAGAAGCTGGCAAAGAAAATGAAAAGACTCCTGAGTAAATGTTTTACTGCATACAGGGACCTGTCAGATCTCGATAAAAACTTTAGACGAAATTCTTACTGGATACAGAGGATTTGAAAACCAGAAAAAAGTAAAATTGAAATTGGAGAAAATAAGCAGAGAGAATAATCTCATCCAATGGTAAAAGGATCCTCTGACCCCCTTGTATAAAAGACAAAACACTATTTTGATTCACCTGTAAAATTGAAACTAAGAAAGTTTTTTCTTCAAAACGGTTTCTTTCCCTAAAAACATCTTATCTATCTCCATTTTGAATCAATGAGACCCACTAAAAGCTGAAAGTATCCCAGCACTCATTCTTTAGAATGTATCGTCTAGCAACTATTGACCCGCAAACGTTGACCCACAACCGTTGACCCACAACCGTTGACCCACAACCGTTGCGCCGGTTTATCACAAACCGTTGCGCCGGTTTATCACGCCGATAGGGTTTGGGGATAAGGTTATCAAACTCAAACGTTTCTTGGGGTTTTCGGTCAAGCCTTTTTTGAAAAGGGTTGCGGTCAAGCCTTTTTTGAAAAGGGTTGCAGTCAAGCTTTTTTTAAAAAAGTGTGATTACGCTTATTGGTAGTCCAAACAAAATTTGGATAACTTGGGTAAATAGACCCATGAACAAATTGAAAATCAGTGTCTCAAGCCCATAATTCAGCCCTCTTGAGCGAACGAAGTGAACGAAAAGTGCACCGTCCTCCCGAGACGGGACTCGGGCAAGAATGATAAAAACCCACAAAAAAATAAGTCAGGCAGAAGAAAGTGCCACAATGGCTTCTGCCAGATCTCCGTTTGAGTTCTTCAGGGCTTTCCGGGCTTCATCTTCAGAGACACCGGTCTGCTCCATTACAAGTTTTATATCTTCAGAGGGAATTTCCAGTTCTTTCGGGACTTCTTTTACGTCACCTACGATCTGGTATGTTTCCGAACCCTGGACTTTCATGATAGTGACATTTGCATTCTCTATAATGATATTAGAGTCTGCAGTCTTTATTACTACTTCCTGAACGTCCTTGAGTTCTTTAACATCAATCCCCATCTGTTTCATCATCTGCTTCATTTTGGCCGGGTTCATTCCCCGGCCTCCCATACCTCCCATTCCTGGGAACATAGGCTTACTTCTCCTTTATTTTCGTTTATTTTTCAGATTTAGGTTCAATATCAGCGCAATTTTACTTATTTAATGGCATCCACCACAGGTGCCGCATCCAGCGCCGGCACTTGGATTGCGGATAAGGAATCCCTTTCCGTTTTCGTCCTCAATAAAGTCAATACTGCCCTCAGAAAAGTTCTTCTCTATATCTTTTGCCATAACGAGTTTAATCCCGTTACTTTCCATAGTCACGTCATCTTCCTTTGTTTCATCATCAAAGGCTAAGCCATACTGTATTCCACTGCAGGCAACCCCGGCAACAAAAATTCTGAGAGCAAGCTCAGGCTTCTCTTCCTGTTCAATCAGTATTTTCAATTCTGCAGCAGCTCTGTCTGTTACTTCTATCATTTACGCACCTCTTTTTTATTTTTCATACTTATAACATAGTTGTGGTTTTATTTCCTATAAGATGCCATCCGTTACAGCTCAAGGATAATTTCCAAACTTTATATACTCTTGCATAGGTCAAATATAACATTTATCGTAAAATTGCGCTTTTTTCTGAAAAAGACTTTTTCACAGGAATCTTGGAAGATAGGGTCTGGATTCTTTTTCAAGAAATCCTTTCTATTCTGCCAGTATATATAAATCTATTTTCTATTTTATATATTTTTCTTCTAATACTTTTTTCAGATTCCTGATTCACAGAAATTCAGCATCTTCATCAACAGGCTCCTCAAGAACCTTTGCAGTATAAGCATTAATCTCCACGGAGTTACGTTTTCCCTTCACTTCCCAGACAGGGATATACACAAGCTCCATATCGAGCTGTATTTCATCAGACCTGGGGCCGATATTCCTGTGCTCATATATAACAGCCTGTCCTTCTGTATTGTTAAAACGTATCTCGCGTGTATTTTCCTCTTTAATATAGTCCAGAAGAATCCTTTCTGCCTGTTTTTTGTCCACATTAGGTCTTTTTAACTCGTAATGCACGGCAGGAACCCTTGTAGGTGTGCCAAACCCTTCTATCTCCATCTCTTCCTTTGACTTATTTAAAGCATTAAGAAAACCCTTTCCCTTTCCGGCAATACTCAGGACTTTTGACCTGAAGCGTTTTTCTGCTTCAACATTGTATCTATATTTCCAGAAAGGTACAAACTTTAAAACTGAATCCATAGGGTTGTATATATAGAGTTTTGCAATAATAATAGCCTGATTTTTAGAAATCCTTGGTTCTACAGACCGTATATTCAGCATTTCATACGATTCAGTTTCCGGGGCCTCAACCTGTTCCGGCTTCCTTAACTCTTTTTTCTCTTCCAAGCTCCGTCTCAGAGGTTGATTTTCAAAATGAATTTTTTCGGCCTCTGATTGCTGGTTCTGCAGAGGCAAGAGATCTTCTTTAAAGTAAGGTTTCTCTCTGGATTCTTTTTTTAACTTCCAGTTTTCGACAGGCAATTCGAAAATTGTTTGCCTGCGCTGATCTCGTGAATCATTTGATGTTTTATCCTCCGGTTCAGGATACGAAATCTTTGATTTCTGCTCCAGATTTACAAGAACCGATCTTCCAATTTGAAGAGCCAGTTCATCCCTATTCCAAACATGGATCCCAAGTTCAGCTGCATAATCAATTAATTCTTCAGGCCCTTTCTGGGTCATCACATAGATTCCTGTACAGTCCACTATCTTTTCTGAAAAAGCTTTTATTTCCTCGCGACCTGGCTGTAGGGCACATTTGACATAAGCTTTATGCCTGTTTTTCTCCACAAAAATGTCATACTGGCTGGATATTGTGGCATTGTATCCAGAGGATTTGAAGATATCAACAAGGATTTCTAAAAGGTCTTGCTTCATGATTCTCACTTTCTTATATCCTGCACAGCTAAAATAGTTTATGATTACATTCGAAATTTAATAACCTGGCATATTTTATTATAACTTGATTTTTTTCCCTTCTTATATCTCCTCAACTTTTATTTCCAGGGATACAAATATTTAAGAAATTAAATCCTAACCACATATATTATGAGTGGAATTATGAGTGGAATCAGGTTTGGAGCAGATTCCTTTTCCACATACGAGGAAGGGATTAAGAAAGAGTGGATCGTAGGAAACGGACTCGGGGGATATGCCTCATCTACAGTAATAGGGGCAGGCACAAGGACTTATCATGGACTGCTTGTGGCAGCTCCAGAAAACTCCCCAGGGAGGTTTGTATTGCTTTCTTCCCTTGATGAGGAAATTTCAATTAACAAGGAAGTTTATCGGCTTGCAACCCATAAGTATCCTGGCACTATTTTTCCTTCAGGCTTTAGTTACCTCTCCAAATTCATCCTTGTTCCTTTTCCTCTCTGGGTTTACCAGCCCGGCGATTTTACCATAAAGAAAAAGGTCTTCATGACTCACAATAGCAACACAACCTGCATTCTCTATGACATCAAGTCCAGGAGAGAAGGAGCTCTGCTAAGGATTTTTCCACTGGTAAATTCCAGAAATTTCCATTACACTGTTCACTCAGGAGAACTTTCTTTTACTCAGAAAACCGACCCTGAAGGAGTAAAATTGCAAAGCTCAAACGGCTTTAACTTCTCGCTTTCATCCAATCTCCAGTATCATTCCGATCCAAAATGGTATTATAACTTTGAGTATGATGCTGAGAAGCAAAGGGGACTCAACTTCCAGGAAGATAATTTCAATCCGGGTTACTTCGAAAGCAAACTCAAACTGGGTACTTCCCATTTTTTCATTGCTGCTTCAACCGAAGATATTTCTTCTCTTACTCTCGAACAGGTCGAAGAATTCTATACAAGGGAAACTTACCGACAGAATCTTCTTGCCTTCAATTCAAGGCTTACCGAACCTTTTGCTCTTAAGCTTCTCAGGGCAACGGACCCTTTTATAGTGAAGAATCCTTCTTCAGGTGAAAGTACGGTGATTGCAGGATATCACTGGTTTTCTGACTGGGGGCGGGACACCATGATCTCTATGCCTGGCTTGCTTTTAATTCCCCGTCGTTTTGAGGAGGCAAAATTTATTCTCAAAAACTTCTCCAGGAATTGTAAAAAAGGACTGATCCCGAATGCTTTCCTGGCACTTGGAGGGGACCCAATTTATAACACTGTGGACGCCTCTCTCTGGTTTATTCACACTGTGGGCCGATACTTCGC
This sequence comes from Methanosarcina sp. DH1, assembly GCF_020804205.1. NCBI lineage: Archaea > Methanobacteriati > Methanobacteriota > Methanomicrobia > Methanosarcinales > Methanosarcinaceae > Methanosarcina > Methanosarcina sp. DH1. Next base: position 45,957 of record NZ_WJBJ01000035.1, read on the forward strand.
ATATACGAAAGATTTCCTTTTCCTCTCGGATGTATGGGATACCGTGGAGAATATCATAGAGAATTACCGCAAAGGTACGGACTTTGGGATCGGCATGGACTCCGATTATCTTATCCGACAGGGCCCTCAGCTAACCTGGATGGATGCTAAAATAGGGGAACAAGCAGTGACCCCAAGAGCAGGTAAAGCCTGTGAAATTAATGCTCTGTGGTATAATGCCCTGAAAACAGCCTCCAATCTGGGCACCTATTTAGGAAAAAACATTTCCTCATATGAAATTCTTGCAGCTGGAGTGGCTTCAAATTTTGAGAGTGTTTTCTGGAACTCTGAGACCAATTGCCTCTTTGACCTCGTGTCTCAGGACAAAGCAGGAAATGAGGTTAAAGACCCTGCGATCCGCCCCAATCAAATCTTCGCAGTAGCCCTGCCTTATACTATCCTTTCACCTGAAAAAGAAAAAGCAATAATGGACAGAGTTGAAAAAGATCTCCTGACTCCTTTTGGACTTAGAACTCTTTCAAGCGATCATCCCGCTTATAAAGGACACTATCAAGGAGATGCCGCAGCCAGAGATGCCGCTTATCATAACGGGACAGTCTGGCCCTGGCTCCTTGGCGCTTATGTAAAAGCTTACCGGAAGGTTCACAACTATTCTAAAGAAAGCCTTGAAAATATGCGGGCTCTTCTGCAGGGTTTTGATATAAACCTTGAAACTGCAGGCATAGGCACAATTTCCGAAGTATTTGATGGGGATTATCCTTACACTCCAGGAGGCTGCATTGCCCAGGCCTGGAGTGTGGCGGAAATTTTAAGGGCATATGTTGAGGATGTGCTCGGAATCAAACCCTGAAAAAAGAGCCAGGTTTAATTTCGTCTCTATTGTGCTTCCCTTAAGACCTAATGCCCTCTCTTTTTTATACTTGTTCTGCAATCTATCTCCCATGATTGATTTTGATTCTTTGAAATCCGAAAAGGGTCTTATCCTTGCAGTGGTTCAGGACCAGCTTAGCAGGGAGGTGCTTATGTGCGCCTATATGAATCGAGAAGCTCTTGAGAAGACCGTGGAGACCGGGATCGCACACTTCTGGAGCAGAAGCAGACAGCAGTTATGGAAAAAAGGAGAGACTTCGGGGCATGTACAGAAAGTGAAAGAAATCAGGGTCGACTGTGACATGGATTCTCTTCTCCTGCTAGTGGAACAGGTCGGGGGAGCCTGCCATATGGGATACAGATCCTGTTTTTATCGAAACCTTGAAGGAGAGGTTGTGGGAGAAAAGGTCTTTGAGCCTGATGAGGTATATAAACCTTAAAATTAAAGAAACTAAAATTAAAGAAACTAGAATTAAAGAAACTAGAATTAAAGAAAATAAAATTAAAGAAACTAGAATTAAAGAAAATAAAATTAAAAAAACTAAAATTACAGAAACTAGAATTAAAGAAACTAGAATTAAAGAAACTAGAATTAAAGAAACTAGAATTAAAGAAACTAGAATTAAAGAAACTAGAATTAAAGAAACTAGAATTAAAGAAACTAGAATTAAAGAAACTAAAATTAAAAAAACTAAAATTAAAAAACTAAAAAAATATTAAGTTATTTGTTTCTTTTTTCATTTTTATATTTTATGGAGAGGACTTACGCGGTTAAATCAAAAAACAGCGGTATGCAATCTGAAATATACTTATTACAATACTTGTTACAGAATTATTCGCACTTCATTTTAGCTCATTTACTGCGTATAGTCCTATCCATAAAAGACTCAATATACTTTTAGAGTTACACTGTTTCACTATTTCTGCAATCCGATGCGGAGTGTACAAATGAACCGTATTAGTATAATTTATCTACAGTTTAATCTATTGTTAGGATTGTCAACAATTAACAGTCCCAACAGTCATCCCAATCGTCGCCGAACCATCCGTTGTCACAACCGCATCCCTCTCCATTGTCACAACCGCATCCCCGGCCGGTACCGAACCAGCTATTTTCTACGAAGTCTAACAAGTTAGTGCCCACTTTATCATTATCTACTACCTTTCGATCAAAGACTCTTTCTCTAGCTGCCTTTTTAACCACTTTTTCTTTAGCTACCTCTTTAACCACCTTTTCTTTAGCTACCTTTTTAACAGCTTTTTCTTTAACTGCCTCTTTAACCGGTTTCTCTTTAGCGACTTTTTCTTTAACTCCCTTTTCTTTAGATACCTCTTTACATTTGCCATCGCTAGTCTTTGAATACCATGCACTTGCTGATGCAGCTGTCAATGATAATACTAAAAAGACAGCTAACAAAATAAAGACTGTTTTCTTTATTTTGTTATATCTTTGTTCTCTCATCTATATCATCTCCATCATTCTGTGAGGTTCGATACAATTTCACCTTTACTGGTTCCACAATTCACTTTTTATGGGCAAATCTACTTAATTTAAGAATCAGTAATCTGCTTACATTTCTGGAAGACTATCTAATGAGTAAACTATGTTGCTTCATTATTTGCCGCTAAAAGTGATTTTTTATTGTATCGCTAGTTTATTATTATCCAGCGCATATAATAATTGTAGAAATATAAATTAGAAACCGATATTAATTATAATCCGATTTTTGATATTCAAAATCGTTTTAAATATGCATTATACTCATATATTTAAAAAAGAAGGTTTAATAATTATTATTTGCTTCATAATATAATTACTATAAAATTTGATTTAACGTATTTAACTTTAATTATTCTACAGCCATTATAATATGGTATATATTACTCTTCAGAATTCATCTGTCATATATATCGTTCTTGTTCAATAAAAATGCCTAATTGGAATAAATCTAATTGTAATAAATTATAGCCCTGAATACAATAATAACGACTTAAGAATCAACAACTTAAAAATCAACAACTTAAAAATCAACAACTTAAAAATCAACAACTTAAGAATCAACAACTTAGAATTAGCTTCATAGTTCCAAAAATTTATTCACACATAAAGAATAAAAATCACAAAAACCACTTTTTAGCTTCGTTCTTCTAAATAAAATTGCCAGAAGTTTTATTATATACTTCCCGGCTCTATATCCATTTATATGGCTGATGAGAAGCGGATAAGGAGAATCGTTCCGGACACAAGCGTGATTATTGACGGGAGACTTTCGTCCCGCATTAGAAGCGGGGATTTCAGAGGTGCTGAGATCATTATTCCCGAAGCTGTGGTCTCGGAACTTGAAGCCCAGGCAAATAAGGGCAGAGAAATAGGATTTAAAGGACTTGAAGAGCTTCTGGAACTCCGCAGGCTGGCAGAGAAGAAAGAAATTCTCCTTCAGTTCAGCGGGGTTCAGCCCACTCTTGAGGAGATTAAGTTCTCTAAAGAAGGCAGGATAGATGCTCTTATCCGAGGTACGGCTATTGAGGTAGGAGGACTGTTTTTAAGCGAAGATAGGGTACAGTCTCTTATAGCTAAAGCAAAAGGGCTTAATGTCGAGTATATGCATCCTAAAGTCCTGGAACCATCCGAACTTCCGCCTCTTAAAGTAGAACATTTTTTTACTGACGATACGATGTCCGTACATCTTAAAAATGGGGTATCTCCTATGGCCAAAAAGGGGCCTGTAGGGAATATACGCTATGTAAAAATTCGTGATGAGCCTGTTACTTCTGCGGAACTTTCCAGTATCTCAAGAGAACTTATTGAAAGGGCCAGGCTGGACCCCGAATCTTTTATTGAGATGTCTTCAAGTGGAGCTACTGTCCTGCAAATCCGGAATATGCGAATTGCAATTGCTCACCCGCCTTTTTCCGATGATATGGAGATAACGGTTGTAAGGCCAACTGTGGTTGTGGACCTTGAACACTACCGGCTGAGCGATAAACTCAAAGAGCGGATTGTAAGCCAGCGTGGTATTCTTATTGCCGGCCCGCCCGGAGCTGGAAAGTCTACTTTTGCCGCCGGAGTTGCTCGATACCTGAATGACCGCGGGCAAGTAGTTAAAACAATGGAGTCTCCAAGAGACCTCCAGGTGCCTCCTGAAATCACCCAGTATTCACCTTTGAACGGCAGGATGGAAAATACTGCAGACCTTTTGCTTCTGGTCAGGCCGGATTATACAATCTATGATGAAGTCCGCAAGACCGGCGATTTTCTTATTTTTGCGGATATGCGGCTTGCGGGCGTGGGAATGATCGGGGTAGTACATGCAACCAGGGCAGTGGACGCAATTCAACGCCTGATAGGAAGGGTTGAACTGGGCGTGATCCCTCAGGTAGTCGATACCGTTATTTTCATTGATAAAGGAGAAGTGGCAAAGGTTCTGGTACTTGAGTTTACCGTCAAGGTCCCTCATGGAATGACCGAACAGGATCTTGCAAGGCCGGTAATCGTCATTGCCGATTTTGAGACCCGAAAAACAGAATATGAAATATATACCTATGGGGAACAGGTTGTTGTTATGCCAGTAGGGCCTCCTACCGAGCTAAGGAAACCTGCCTGGAAGCTTGCAGAAGAGGAAATAAGAAATGTTATTGGCAGGTACGCCTCCGGCCCGGTTGAAGTTGAAGTGACTTCAGACGACAGTGCACTCGTAAAGGTCCGGGAAGACGAGGTACGAAAAGTTATTGGCAAAGGTGGGAATGTCATTGACCGGATCGAAAATGTTCTTGGCCTGCATATTGACGTAAGAGAACTGGAAATCGGAGCCTCAGGGGCTGCAAAAGGCCGGAAGTATGGAGCTGAAAGTAAAGCTCTCCGAGGGAAACTAAAGACAACCAGCTTTGAGGAAGAGCCCAGTGTTTCTTCTGTTCATCCTTTCATAGAAAGAGATAAAAAGCACCTTATTCTTGGAGCACCGGAGCTTGCAGGAAAGGATGTGGAAATATATCTTGAAGACCAGTATCTGTTCAGTGCAACCGTAAGCCGACATGGAGATGTGAAACTCAGGGCGAACTCGGATCTTGCATCTGAGATTCTGGATGCTCAGGATAAAGGAGAAACAATTGAAATCAGAATGATCTGAAAAGTAACTGCCGAAAGATAAATTAGGCAACACAGATAAAGCCGCAAGATAACGGAAAATCACTCATCTTTGAAAGTAAAGTATAAGGTTCTTCATGTTTCTAATAGGCCCTTCACACCTCCAATAGGTCATTCATCCCTTTAATAATTTTTATCCCTTCTGGGGTAATATCAAATAGGGAATACTTGATCGGGACAGCCTTGTCCCGCATTTTCTCAATGTAAAGATATTTCTTTGTCTTTCCGTAGTTGAAATTCTCCTGTGAAGTAAGCCTGATTAACCCGAAAACCATGTAGCCAGTAAGCCTGTGGGTGAGATTATAGGAATCCTCATCCATAACAAAAAGACTTGTGCACCCGTTTTTTAGAAGTATAATGCTTATCGAACTGAATTCATCGGCAAATTCTCTTATGTCATGGTTTATGGCCATTACCCCTATGTTGTCGATAACCATGACATCAACTTCCGAAGACATGGAACTTAAATACTCGATTATATCAATATCCACAGCACATAGCCCTTTACCAAATTTCGAAGCGCTTTTGATTTTGTTCATTTTATCTTCAAAGATATTCTTGATACTGAGGTGTTTACTTTCAACGAAAGGCTTGAGGTCAAGGTTAATGCTTTGGGATTGGCTGAGGATATCTTCCGTAAGCTCTCTTGTAAGAATTAGTATGCACTTCTTGCCTTCATTGCAGCTTCTGTGCAGGAAATGAATTCCAAGAATTGTTTTTCCGGCGCCTGGAGGACCCGTAACCAGAATGCTTTTTCCTTTAGGAAAACCTCCGTCCATTAGCGTATCCAACCCTTCAATCCCTGTAGATAAACTTTCCATACTATCACATCTTAAACTCAGGTATATTTCTTAGTTATTTTAAGGTGTTTTAAGTAATATACTCTTCCTTTAAAAAGTTTATAAGTTGGTTTGGATCATCAAAGGAAAAAGCAATGCTTGAGATAACATGACAAGTTATGTGAATGCAAATTCCAATGTAATCAAAAGCTATGTTGAAAATCAGGAAAAACGGAAGGAAAAAAATCATATTACCAAATGAAAATAATCGATTTCAAGAAATCATTATAACCATAATGAGGGCGCGAAGGGTGCACCAGAGCAACTTTGATTCATTTTTAATCAATAAGAGTTTATCAATAAGAGTTTATCAATAAGAGTTTATCAATAAGAGTTTATCAATAAAAGTTTATCAGTAAGAGTTTATCAATAAGAATTTCAGAGCTATTTTTCACGATCAAAAACTTGATTATTTCGAATCTGAGGACTTGTGGAAGTGAGATTAACTGTTTACTATTACAATTGCATCGCAACTAAAAAAACAAGGATTTTTCCTTCCCGAGAAAAATTCAGGCAAGATGAAACTCAGGGAGAATAAATCCTTGTATTTCTAATTTTCTGCTTATTTTCTGCTTATTTTTGCTTATTTATTCATTCTATTGCATGTTAATAGCGTCACAGGACTTTTATTAGCAAATTCAATTTTTAATAGTGTTTTTCATGAAGTCGGATTTCAGAAGGGTTATTTCTTATTTCCAGGCTTCAGTTCGATTGTTTTTTCCAAATCTCCGATCTTTATGGTGTACTTGCCTGCCGGCATCCCGGAAGTGTGGTAATTGAATTCGAATTTCCCTTTTGAATTAGCTTTCAGGGTCTGAGATGCCTCAACTTTAAGGTTTACAGAGTCTACGCTCGGGACAGCATCGCCATCAATAAGAACCTTGTAAGTAAAGGGCGGAATATGTCTCTTAGAAATAACTGCAATTCCTTCGGGTGATGCATCAGAAGACCGCTCGATCCAGAATAGTTTTTTTATGTGTATGTTCAGGTTCTTTACTTCCTCGGTCGTGACCGTAAAGCGGGCATTTTTACCTTTCGGGATCTTTATCTTATCAAGCGAATACTGGTATCTGCCATCGGTAACAGAGAGTTCCTTTACAAAAGAAACTTGAGCTCCAAGTTCCGCTCCCGGAGAAGCCGTACCTTTTATTTTCAGAGTATCTCCCACAGTCGGATTGGAGGGAGAAATCTGCCAGTCAGTCTTAGCTGCTGACGGAGAAATAAATAAACCAAGCAAAAGAAACACAGACCGAAACCCGAGAACAAGTTTTGTTCTTTTTGATTTCACGAGCTTTATGTTGGACTCAGTCCCAAAATCTAGTGATAAAAGTAAGTGTAACATCACTACACAAAATTATAATTCTATAATTATGTAATGATGTTACGGCAAAAACAATGGTAACTATAAACCTTACTCTTAATAACTTTTCGGAGCTCCCTGCTCTCTTAGATGTTTTTGGTTGTTTTGGAAACGATTATGAATATAC
>NZ_WJBJ01000033.1:0-69729 GCF_020804205.1 Methanosarcina sp. DH1
CTTCTTCGTGTGTATTACCACAATTTGAGCATTTATATCGACCAATGTTGATTTCTCCAAGACCTTCTTTAGTATGAGGATTATAGCCATTATGAACCATTGGAGTACTACAAATTGAACAGACTGGAGGAATTTTTCTACGAAAAATTCCTCGTGTGGTATATTCATAATCGTTTCCAAAACAACCAAAAACGTCTAAGAGAGCAGGGAGCTCCGAAAAGTTATTAAGAGTAAGGTTTATAGTTACCATTGTTTTTGCCGTAACATCATTACATAATTATAGAATTATAATTTTGTGTAGTGATGTTACACTTACTTTTATCACTAGATTTTGGGACTGAGTCTGTTAATAGTGAAATTTAATGAATTGAAAATAAACCTCTCCATCCCTGCCATTGCTGTAATTCTGATTGTAGCGCTGCTCTGTACTGGGTGTGTTGATACTAAAGAAGTGTCTGAAGAAAAAGTCCTTCGTGTAGTTTTTAACGAAGGGCCTGATACTGGCGGCAGTCTTGACCCTGCCAACGGCTGGACAGGTTGGTATGTCCATCAGGCAGGCATCTATGAAACCCTGTTTTATTATGATGCAGACATGAACCTCATGCCCAAACTTGCAACAGGCTATAAACAGTTAAACGATACCGAATGGGAAATTCAGCTCCGTAAGGATGTAACCTTCCATGATGGGACAAAAATGGATGCGGATGCGGTTCTTTCTTCGCTGAACAGAGTGCTTGACCCGTCAAACAGCAGATCATCCGAGTACTCCTTCATCAAAGATGTACAAAAAACCGGGAATTACACCATTGTTATTGAAACCAATGGTACTTGCGCTCCACTAATTTCATCCCTTGTAGACCCTATCATGTCCATTGTAAGTCCAAAAGCGGAAAATCTTGACAACGAACCGGTTGGGACCGGACCCTTCAAGTTTGTGTCCTTCGAACCGGGTACAAGTCTTGAACTCGAAAAGAATCCTGATTACTGGGGTGGGGAAGCAAAAGTTGACCGCGTACTCATACAGTATAATAAAGACAGCACGGCCAGGACCATGCTAATAAAATCAGGAGATGTCGACATTGCCAGAGATCCACTCCAGAGCGAGTATTCAGCACTTAAGAATAATCCTGATATAAACGTCACCTCCAAAGAAACGCTGCGGACATATTTCCTTTATGTAAATGGTGGCAAAGCCCCATTCAATGACACTAGAGTCCGTCAGGCCCTTTCTTATGCGATCAACCGCCAGGAAATCGTGGATACAGCACTTGAAGGAGTCTCCGGTATCCCGGCAACTGGAGTATTCACAAATACCATGCCATGGAACGCAAACAACCGGATTAAGTCCTACGAATATAACCCTGAAAAAGCTCTGGAACTCTTCGAAGAAGCAGGAATCACAAAAGGCGATGACGGCAAGCTCTACTACAACGGGAACCCCTTCACCGTTGAAATCCAGACTTACACAAAACGTGCAGCTCTTCAGCCGAGTGCGGAAGTAATCGCCTCAGAGCTGGAAGACATTGGCATCACCTCAAAGGTCACAATTCTGGAAAGTGCCGCACTTCAAGAAAACGCTCTTGCAGGGACATATGATTTCTCCCTCAGTGCATGGAACACGGCCCCTATTGGAGATCCCGATTACTTCCTCTCAACCCATTTCCTATCCACCGGAAGCTATGCATCAGGTTGGCTCCGCTATTCAAACCCCCAGGTAGACGAATGGATTCTCGAAGCAAGAAACGAATCTGACACAGAGAAACGGGCCGAACTATATGATAAGGTCCAGGAACAGATTCAGGAAGATGCACCAGTACTGCCAGTCTTCTATGCCAACGAAATTTATGCTCTTTCCTCGAATGTTGAAGGCTTTGTGATGTATCCAAACGAGTACACAATCATCACCAAGGACATCGGATTCGCATAAATTTGCAGGAGGACGCAAGGAAAAGCTAACGTTTGCAGACAGCAGATTTGATGTTATTTATAGAAAGGTATGTCCCAAGGGAGAGATCAGCAAATGATAAAGCTTCTGCAGTGAAGTTCTTATGGGTCTCTCCTTTTACGACAACAACATGCTGTGAACAATCTCTGAAATAACAGGATAGTGTTTGGAAACGGATATTTTCAAGGTTTCTTCATTCCGGGAAAATCAGTAAAGTGAAAAATGAATATTGATGTTGTTTTATCTAGGCTGGATAGTTACGATATGCTATTATTACCCAGCCGAATAATTACAATTTTTTGACTAAGAGGTATTGACGTGGCGTTAAGGGCGAAGTTATCATTTGCTTGCACTGCAGTCTTTTTTATTGCAGTCGTCATCTGTTCGGGTTGTGCTCAGACAGAGGGTTCTGAAGAAAAAGTTCTTCGCGTAGCTCTCACGACTGGCCCTGATACAGGAGGAAGCCTTGATCCTTCCATTTCATGGGAAGGCTGGCCTATGCGAAGAATCGGAATTTATGAGACTCTTTTCTCTTACGATGAAAATATGAATCTTCAGCCTGAACTTGCAACAGGCTATAAACAGTTAAACGATACCGAATGGGAAATTCAGCTCCGCAAAGGTGTAACCTTCCATGATGGAACTATAATGAATGCTGACGCAGTTCTTTATTCCATCAATAGAGTTCTTAACTCATCAAACAGCAGGTCATCAGAATACTCGTTTATCAAAGACGTCTACAAAACCGATGACTACACAATCGTTGTGGAAACAAATGAAACATACGCGCCAACGATTCTCATGTTCACAGACACCATCATGTCAATTGTGAGTCCTAAAGCCAGTGATCTCGACAAAGAACCGGTTGGAACAGGACCGTACAAGTTTGTCTCATTTGAGCCGGGTGCTAGTATAGAACTGGTAAAGAATCCTGATTACTGGGGTGGAGCGCCAAAAATTGACAGGATCACTATCCAGTACAGCAAAGATGCCGCTGCAAGAACTCTTCTGCTCAAATCAGGCGATGTTGACATTACAAGAGATGTCCTGCAAAGCGAGTACACAACTCTTGAAGCTGATCCTGATATTAATATCGTATCCAGAGAAACGCTTAGAACCTACTTCATGTACATTAACGAAGGAAAAGCACCATTCGATGATGTAAGGGTTCGCCAGGCACTCAATTATGTAATTGACCGTAAGGAGATCGTTGACACAGCTCTCGAAGGCGTTGCCGGCTCTCCAGCAATCGGAATATTCCCTGACATCATGCCATGGAGTGCGAACGACAAGATTGAAGCCTACGCTTATAACCCTGAAAAAGCTTTGAAACTCTTTGCTGAGGCAGGAATCACACAGGGAACCGATGGCAAACTCTACTACAATGGTGAGCCGTTCACAATTGAAATCCAGACCTATACAAAACAGGCCGCAAACCAGCCAATGGCAGAAGTAATTGCCGCCCAGTTTGAAAAAATCGGCATCACCACTACAATAAATATTGCCGAAACAAATTCAATTAGCGCTGACGCGGTAGCTGGGAAATATGACCTTGCACTCTATTCCTGGGGTGTTGCACCTGTAGGGGACCCTGACTATTTCGTGTCCAGTCACTTCCTTTCAAACGGAACTTACGCATCCACATGGCTACGCTATTCTAATCCTCAGGTTGATAAGTGGATTCTTGAAGCAAGGGCTGAGACAGACAAAGAAAAACGTGCAGAACTCTACGACAAGATTCAGGAACAGGTCCAGAATGATGCAGTACTGGTCTGTATCGCATACAAGAAAGAAATTGACGGACTCTCCCCCAATCTCAAAGGTTTTGAAATTTATCCAAATGAATACACGTTCATTACAAAGAATATGGAACTTGCCTGAGGGATTAAAAAATGAAAGACAAAATTACAGCACACTGGAATAAGATCAGTCCAAATTACCGGAAAATGTATCGTGACCACCTTGATGAAGAGATTCTCCTGATGCAAAACCTCTTTTTAGAGAAGCTGCCAGCTGGTAAAAAACTCAATGTCCTTGATATCGGAACAGGGCCTGGCATCCAGGCATTTGTTTTTGCCGAAATGGGACACAATGTCACTGCTCTTGATATCTCGGAAGAGATGCTTGCACGTGCAAAAGAAGGAGCAAAGAACCGTAATCTGTCAATTAAGTTTGTTGAAGGTGATGGAGAAAACCTGCCTTTTGAAAGCAATACGTTTGATGTTATCGTAAACATGCACCTTCTATGGACACTCACAGACCATGATAAATTCTTTAGTGAATGCTGCCGCGTTCTGGTACCCGAGGGCAGAATTCTCGCAATTGACGGCCAATGGTTCCAGCCAGGATACGTTCCAAACAGGAATTACAACCAGGAAGAAAGGAATCATGATGAATTAATTGAGTATCTTCCGCTTTATGGCAGCAACTCGCCTGAAATGATTACAGACATCATGGAAAATAATGGGTTTTCTGAGGTCTCCTGGAAATCTCTTCCCGAGTATGCAGAGTATATGAAAAGATGCGATCCGGAAGGTTATGACTATTTATCTGTTCCATATCTGGCCACCGGAATAAAATGTTGAGGAATAAAAATGGAATACAAAATTGCAGATGACAGACATTGTTCATTTTTGCTGAAATGTGATCCAAAAGAATACGCAGCACCATACTCGGTATCATACCTGGAATTTCTGGATCTCATATCTGCAAGGAAGAGTGGAAGTTTTCCAGAGGCACTGCAATGCTAAATGAGTATTTCATCCGCCGGGCTCTGTATCTCATCCCGGTCCTCATATTTACCTCATTCATGAGTTTTTCACTCATCTACATCGCGCCAGGAGACCCAGCAGAGATTATGATGACGAGTCCCTCGGGTGGATATGATGAAGCAGCTGTCGAGGCTTTCCGCATAGCCCATGGTCTTGACCATCCATTTTACATCCAGTATCTGAACTGGATCAAAGGCGCAGCTGTCGGAGACTTTGGCTACTCGTACATGAGTGAACAGCCGGTGTTTGAAACTGTTCTGAATGCATTCAAAAATACGCTGAAACTTTCCGTTCTCGCTCTTGCAATTGCTCTTGTTATCGCCATCCCTCTCGGCATAGTCTCAGCTCTGAAACATAACACTATTGTTGACGACGCCTGCCGCTTTGGTGCTCTTCTCGGAGTATCCATACCTAACTTCTGGCAGGCCTATCTGATGATAATTTTCTTCTCGGTAATCATTCACTGGCTCCCAGCATCCGGATTCGGACACGGGACAGACATCAGCTACATGATTCTGCCAGCAGTTGTTCTTGGGACAGGTTCAGCGGCTGTAATGATGCGGATGATCCGTTCAAGCATGCTGGATGTCATGGGAAAGGAGTACATCCAGACCGCACGCGGAAAAGGGCTTTCGGAAAAAATCGTTGTCATCAGACACGCATTGAAAAACGCACTTGTTCCGGTTATCACGGTGGTCGGTCTGTCAACTGGTTTTCTCTTAAACGGCTCAGTTGTTGTTGAGACAATTTTCGGATGGTCGGGTATTGGAAATCTTGTGGTGGACTCAATTCTTTCCCACGATTATATGATGGTACAGGGTTCGGTGCTCTTTGTTGCTATCATTTTCCTTCTGGTCAACTTCTTTGTAGATTTGGTCTACGTTTGGGCAAACCCGGAGATACGCTATGATAGAACTTCTTAAAAACCGGCAGATTGCTTTTTCCCTGATGATTCTTTGCGGGCTTGTCTTCATAGCTGTGTTTGCTGGTGTTTTAGCTCCTTATGACTACACGGAAAAGGACCTGCAAAACCGTCTGCTGCCTCCGTCTTCTGACCACCTGTTCGGTACTGATAACCTTGGACGCGATATCCTGACAATGGTGATGTACGGTGCGCGAGTATCCCTTTTCGTCGGGTTTGCGGTTGTCAGCGTTTCGCTTGCAATTGGAATGACACTTGGCGTTCTGGCTGGGTATTACGGCGGGTGGCTGGATGAGGTTATCATGCGGCTAACGGATAGCTTCCTTGCTTTTCCGTCGATGTTTCTGGCACTTGCAATTACCGCGTTTCTGGGACAGGGGCTGGAAAACATGATGCTTGCTTTAATTGTTGTCGAGTGGACGGTCTTTGCAAGAGTTGCACGCGGTTCAACACTTGACGTCAAGACAAAAGGCTACGTTCGGGCATCCAGGTGGGTTGGTGCTTCAAACACTTATGTGATGATAAAGCATGTTCTTCCAAACATTATCTCTCCAGTTTTGATTATGGCATCGCTTGGAATCGGTAATGTGATTCTTGCAGCGGCCGGCTTAAGTTTCCTTGGGCTTGGGGTGCAGCCGTCAACACCTGAATGGGGTGCAATGCTGAATGCAGGCCGTACGTATGTCACAACTGCTCCCTGGTTGATGCTTTTCCCGGGGCTTTTTATAATGATAACTGTTCTTGCATTCAACTACTTTGGTGATGGGTTGAGGGATGTACTTGACCAGAAGATGAAAAATATTGAACTTGAAGGGAGGTTCTGATATGCCTGACGTATTATTGAAAGTATCCGGCGTTTCTGTAACAATCCCAACCGGGCAGGGAGCAGTTCACGCGGTTGATGATGCAACATTTTCTATTAACAAACACGAGATATTTTCACTGATTGGGGAGTCAGGTAGCGGCAAGTCAATTCTTGGCCAGGCAATAATGCGGCTGCTTCCTCCAAATGCGGTGTTTTCCGGGAAAGTGGAACTTGAAGGTAAGGAAATTTCAGCTCTTTCCGATAAGGAAATGCAGAAGGTCCGCGGCAAAACGGTTGCATCAATTGCCCAGAATCCATATCTTGCGATGAATCCCGGAATAAGAGTTGGCACTCAGATTGCAGAGCCGATGCAGGCACATCTTGGAATGAGTAAAGAGGATTCAAAGGCCAGGACATTCCGGGCTCTGAAGTATTTTGATATCATCCCTCCTGAGGTGCGGGAAAGGGAATACCCGTTCCAGTACAGTGGCGGAATGTTGCAAAGGGCGATGGTTGCAATGGGAGCGGCTGCAGATCCTGAACTTATTATCGCTGATGAACCGACAAAAGGTATTGATGTGCTTAAGAAGCGCAATATTGCAGCAATATTTCATAAGGTTGCTTCGGACGGCTGTGCGTTTCTTTTAATTACGCATGATGTAGGTTTTGCCCGGGCGATGTCAGACAGAATCGCGGTAAACTATTGCGGGCAGATTATAGAGATTGCGGGAAAGGATTCGTTTTTCAAAGAACCTTTGCATCCGTATTCACAGGCGCTTTTAGATGCGGTGCCTGAGCGCGGTATGCACCCAATTCCAGGCTTGTCACCTTCGATGATCGAGGTGCCTGAAGGATGCAGGTTTCATCCTCGATGTCCACATAAAACGGACAGGTGCCTGAAGAATCCGCCGGTTGTGGATATGAACGGAAGATGTGTGAGGTGCTGGATGTATGCTTAAGGCAGAGAACCTGCGTTACGTTTACACATCAGGACTGATCAAAACCATCAAAAAAACAGCCGTCTATGGCGTTGGTCTTGAGGTTTGTCCGGGCGAAACGGTGGCTATTGTCGGGGAGTCGGGGTGTGGAAAGTCAACGCTTGCAAAGATGCTTGTCCAGCAACTTGCGCCTGTTTCAGGGGAAGTGTTTTTCGATGGGACAAAACTGACAGGGATGAACTGGAAAAATCTCCGGAAGTTTATGGGAAAAATCCAGTTGATACCCCAGAACCCAGATGATGTGGTTGATCCGAGGTGGACGGTTGAACGGTCAGTTGCCGAGCCATTAGTGATTTGCGAAGTTTTTTCCAAAGAAGAGATTTCGGCAAATGTAGATGCCCTGTTTGCAGAGGTAGGGCTTTCTGCGGAACACAAGACCCGATATCCTCATGAGCTGTCAGGAGGGGAACTGCAGAGGGTAGTAATTGCCAGGGCGCTTGCTCTGAAGCCTGAGTTGCTGGTCTGTGACGAAGCGACCTCGATGCTTGATGTGTCGGTGCAGGCGTTTATTGTGACGATGCTCAAAGAGATTCAGAAAAGACGCGGTCTCAGCCTGGTGTTTATTACGCACGACCTTGAGGCAGCAAAGGCTATTTCGGACCGGGTACTGGTGATGTATGCAGGTGAGATTGTTGAGGAGGGAAAGGATGTGTTTGACCGGCCTCTGCATCCTTATACGCGTGCTCTTCTGGATGCAGCACGGTATATGTCGCTTGAGGTTGTGGTGCCGGAGGAGGTTGGAGAGCTGCCTGATGGTTTTTCAGGTTGTTCCTACTACAGATTGTGTCGGGAGAAAACGGATGCGTGTAAAAAGCCGCAGAAACTACAGGATGTTTCGGGGAGATTGGTGAGGTGCTGGAAATCAAAGTGATGCAATCCCAACAACTAACCTGATGAACATGATGCCATCCAACAACTAACCTGACGAACATGATGCAATCCAAACAACTAACCTGATGAACGTGATGCAATCCAAACAACTAACCACGAACATGATGCAATCCAAACAACTAACCACGAACATGATGCAATCCAAACAACTAACCTGATAAAATACTACGGAAACTCTGCGTAACTGTAGTAGCTGGAGATACCTGACAATCCTGCTTGGAGGGTACAAAAGTTCGTATTCGACTGCTTCCATTTTCCGGGCCTGGAAGTATCAGGAAGGAAGAAGGAAAACTCCGAAATACCAGTGAAAAAACGAGGAATTAAGAATGGATTCTTCGCAAAAGCGTCTTAAACTACACGAATTTGAAAAAAATTTAATATAGAGAATTTTAAAGATATTGTTAGCGAATTCTACAGTTTTTCTGTCTTATAGATACCATAATTCAGCTCGAACTGTTAGACCCAGGCTTACAGGTGTCTAAAAAGTCTTTGTAAAATTAAAAATGTAAGTCTTCTATAAAATTAAAGGCATCTTACTTTAGTAGTTTTAATGCATCCCTGCAAGCTGCTACGGCAGGTGCCCCTGAGGTTATGAATATAACATCCATAACTTCCATTATTTCTTCTTTGGTTGCCCCATTCTTGAGTGCACTCTGCATCTGCACAACCGTACACCTTTCACACTGCTTGGATGCAACAACAGCAAGCGCGATAAGGATTTTCACCTTTGCAGGTAGAGCGCCATCTGACAGTAATTTTTTGTCGCACCTGTTATATTTTTTAAGTGACTCGCTGTCAAGTTCTCCAAGGATCTCAAGAATGTGCGGGGTAAAACCTAGTTTCTCGCTCATACTTTCCAGTAACTCTTCGTGTTCAAGCTCTCTGTGCCCTTCATGATGTCCTTCATGACTTCCTTCCCCATGTTTTCCCATGTTTGTTAACCCCCACTATAATTTAACTGGTTATTAGTATAATAGTATCTGTATATATGTTATTTATCTATTCCTGAGAATTCGTAGTCCCTAACTTAAGCACTTACTTTATAGCCACAGAAGACACGGAAAGCACGGAAGAATTGTGCCCATATTCCCTTTACCCTTCCCTTTACCCTTTCCTTTACCCTTTCCTTTACCCTTTCCTTTACCCTTTCCTTTACCCTTTCCTTTACCCTTTCCTTTACCCTTCCCTTTACCCTTTCCTTTATTCTGTGTTTTCCACGATTTCCGTGGTTGATTTTTCACCCCAAATTGGTGAATAGATTCTGTTCCTTGACTACGGAAAACTTATCTTTCAGCTGCGTCTTCAAAATCAAACTCTTCTCCCTCATTCCAGAGGAGTTCAAATTCCGTACTCATATTTTTTGCAAGCCCTGTATCCCGGATTTTCACAACCGAAAGGACGCGGTCATTATCCTGTGGATGGAGTTGAAACAGCACCACAACACTGTCGTCAAAGATGCCAAAGCAGGAGTTAAAGTTCCTCTGGACAAGCCTCACTTCTATGCCTTTTTTAAATTTTCCTAAATTCTCTTCTCCCTGCATTGAAAACACTGAAGAAAGAGCTGCAAAGCGAGGAGGTGCCAGCAGCCTTATTTTAACCCCACGGTCAATAGCTTTTAAGATTTCAGGCAGCAAGCTGGGAATGATGGGCATTCCAAAGAAAGGAGGAATTACAAGTACTGACTTTTTTATCTCTCCATAAGTAGAAACGGCAAACTTTCTGATGTCGGACTCGGTTACGGCAGTCGTCCAGAATACCTCATTTTTTCGTTTCTGAACCGGTATAGCTTTCAGGGCCTGTTTTGCTTCTTCAACAAAACCCTTTAAGGCCTTTATTTCTTTTTCAAATTCGGCTTTTCGCTTTTCAATAAAGGAATTTAAGGCAATTTCAGGATCAACCGCCCTGAACTTTTTAGGTCTTGAAGTCTGGACTTCCACAAAACCTTTTCCTGCCAGCGATTCCAGAACGGTATATATCTTCCCATAGGGCACGTCGGCATCCCTGTAAACGAGATTTGCTTCGGAGATCCCGAGTTTCAAGAGAGACAAATATGCAGCTGCTTCATAAGCACTCAGCCCTATGTCCTGAAGAAGCCTTTTATTTTGCATACAGGATTCAATTCCTGAAATCTTAAAAGTTTTTTGAAAAATAATTTCCAAATATTAGAAAATGGATCTTTTTACCCGCAGATGCCTGCCTCTCGCAGGCTGCCCAGAAAGATTTGCTGGAAACCTTTGAAGTGGTAGAAACTGAAATAATAAGTCCCGAAAAACATGAGGAGTTCCACAGGTGGCTATACAGCATGGAAGATATTTAATGACCGATCAACTGTGAATCAATTTAGGAAGACAGCGGGCACATACTCAAATGCTTTTCATCCCGAGTCCCGTCTCTGGAGGACGGAYCCCTTTTCGCTATGCTATGTCTCAAGAGGGCTGAATCATAAAATTACTGCTCAACCGTGAATCAATTTAGGGAGGCAGCGAGTACAGACCCAGAGGCTTTGCATGTTGTGCCTGAGGGGGAGAAGGTAACTGATGTCTTCGCCGGCCCCGCAGGTGAAGCAGTGGATTGAGATATCTTTTTTCCGGGGCTGAGCTTCGGCTTTTTCCCGGTTAAATTCGACGGTATATCTTTCTTCAACTGAGATTGCGCCTTCGGGACATATGCCGAGGCAAAAGCCCATACCGTCACAGAGTTCCTCGGATATGACTTTTGCTTTTCCGTTAATGATTTTAATAGCACCTTCGGCACAGGGTGCAACACATTTTCCGCAGCCTGTGCATTTATTTTCGTCAATTTTTACTATCATTCGTTTTACCATTAAATTGACCCCCATTGAAACATCCGTTTAAAAATATATTTTAATTGTGAAACGCAGTGAAATTCCAGAATAAAATGTCTCTGAGAGAGAGTTACATTCAAAGGTCCGGCAAATACCCTTCCCTGTACAGCATTTTCTTATAGTCATTTATTAATTTGCACAGTTTGCGGGTATAATTTATGAAGTCCGTGCCTGTATTCCCTTTGAACAACAGCTTTTCGGCTTGTTCCAGAAGATCGGGATAAACGAGTACCAGTTCTTCTCTAGTGTGAAGGAACAGGGCTGAAAAATCTCTATGGATACTCATGCTTCTCTGGAGCAGTTCCATATCCAGTGTTTTTTCAGAGATATAGTCTTTGAACTTCGTGTAAGCATAAAAGTTTGCAATATTGTGGTTTAAAGAGTTTAAAATCGAGTAGAGAATATTGCCTGTGTTTGGAAGTGGAATGTCCCGAAGCTCAAGGTCTGCACCGTCGTAATTTTCATCTTCTTCGATATTCCGGTCCCGAGTTATATCATGGCTCATTTTATTACCCTATCTCATTCGTAAGTTCTATTTTTGTTATGAAATTTTAAATGTAAGAAACATAATTTAAATGCAAGAAACATAAATGATACCGTGCACCTGATGATGTTCAATCCTGATTTTCAGGCGCAGGAACAACCCCTAGCTGCTGCATCAGGCCAAGAAGGTTAGCTTCACCCCACAGCTCAATGATCTTACCGTCCTTAATGCGGAAAATTTCTATACCAGTCATGGTTATTGGCTTGCCCGTAGCCGGTAAATTCATGAAGTTACCTTTGTGTACTCCGCGAGCTGTAAAACGTGCAGCCACAGTATTTCCCTCGGCAATCATGTCCTCAACTGTAACATTGAGGTGTTCGAAGGCTGCCCTGCATGCAGTAATTACTTCGTTTATTCCCTTGACTCCTGGAGAAGCAGGAAGAGGTACATGTATAGCAAAATCAGGTGCCAGTAACTCGTTAGCGGCACGCAGATTTCCTTTAGAAGGCCCTTCTTCAAAGAATTGGCGAACTATTTCCTTGTTCTCTTCCGTAAACATATTTCCCTCATTTGCGTGTTTATCTCTCTGGTTTTTGATGCATTTCTCGCCTATAAATCTTTTTACCAAAAGCTGCCTTAGGTGATTAATTGTCTTGAATCGTGATTTGTCTTCAGTGATGAGTACCTTCCACAACCTGTATTCCTGCGTCCTGAATCGTCTTTTTTATACTGTCCAGGTTCGGACATTTAGGATAAGTGTCTTCCATAAGCATACAGGAACTGAGATGTACGGCATCAAGGCCATGCTTTTTGAGGGTGTTCACCAGACGGTACACTCTTCTTCCCGAACAGCCTCCGCATGTGAAAAATGCTATCATCTGAGTATTTTCGTCGTAGGCCTCAAAGTGTGACTTTCTTTCGTTGAAAGCCTTAAAGCAGCCTACACCCGGGCAGGTTTCCGAGACGATGTCACAGCGCACGACTGCAATTTTTGTAGGTTTTGCGTTTTTTTCCATTTATGCCTCGTATTGAACCGCTTCAAAAACCGTTAGTTTCAAAAGCTGTCCTTACGCTTGCTTTACGCTTTACAACATGCGCGTAGCTTCGGTTTGTCTCGGAGCTTTTACGACCAGCACCCTGAAAATCCCATCTCCCTGGTTCATAAGGCGGTGGGGAATTTTTGCAGGGCTCTCAATCAGCATATCCCGGCTAACTTCCTGTTGTTCGTCCCCAATTTCAACAATGCCTTTTCCTTCAAGAATGTAAAAAAAGACATCTGTAGGAGTCATATGCTTTTTTAAAGTTTCCCCAGGCTTAAGCTCTATATGTACTGCCTGAGCGTGTTCAGTATTGTAGAGCATCCGGACACTCACATTGTGAGGGTTCGGTTTTTCAGGTGAGGATTTCATCTCGATAACTTTCATTAATTCTCCCCTTTTGACCATAGTTTTTTATTTTTCAGCATTATGCTTTAACCTAGCATTATGCTTTAATTTAGCATTATGTCTTAACCTGACATTATGCTTTAACCTGGCATTATGCCTTAACATTGTGCCTTAGTATTGATACCGACCAGGCTTGAGAATATTCTGGATTTTTTTAATTACACTTATATTATGTATGTTATTCTGATGTCCGTCTATGTTATATTCTGACCCGTCCCATATATGCCTGGTCGGTATAAGTTTTCCGCTATTTTGGAAAGTGTTATGAATTTCAATCCCTGAAACTCTGGATTGTCCAGTGGGTTAAGAGTTGGTTAGAGTTTACAGAGACAAAACTTTGAATTGGGGCAGATCAGAAAGCACTCAAACTGAATAACGCAATTTAAGAGCTGTAAATGCTACATTCAAACTTATCTGATTTTACAGACCTACCTGGGCTTTGAAATCCTCAAGGCCCATGCCTTCAATGAACTTTCCAAGCCTCTTTTTTGTGCCAGAGTCTTTATAGAAATTAACAATTCTCTCGACTGCATCAAGGACTTCCTCTTCTGACAGTTCTTTTGCAACAACCTCAGCAAGTCTTGGACTTGCAGCCGCGGCACCTCCTACCATCAGGGTATATCCTTTAGCAGTGCCCATTATCCCTATGTCTTTAATGGCAGGCTCAGAGCAGGAGTTCGGACAACCGGAAACGGCCATCTTGAACTTGGAAGGCATCGACATTCCGTGGTATTTTTCGTCCAGTTTAAGACCCAGGCCTACTGCATCCTGTTTTCCTTGTTTGCAGAAAGTAGTCCCAGGACAGAACTTTACACTTCTTACGCAAAGCCCTACAGCTGCGCCGGGTTTCATGTCCAGATCAGCCCATGCATTATCAAGGTCTTCCTCTTTCAGACCCACGATTGCAATCCTCTGGGCAGAAGTCATTTTAAGGGCAGCGGCTCCGTATTTTTCCGCAACGTCGGCTATCTTCCTGAGGGTGTTAGGGTCCGCAATTCCTCCTGGAATATGGGGGGCGATTGCATAGGTTTCACGGTCTCTCTGAACAATTGCACCTTTTTCCGGTAAGTTGTCTTTCATGGTTATCAGACTCTCCACAATTTCAAAATATACTACATAGTTAGATTCCCAGAAGTTCTGACATTCTGTTTTGTCAGATACAGGAAAACTTTCATCGGAAATTAATACAAATCTGTTTTATAAAACATATTTTATATTAGTATTCTTTTGATATCAGTATATTAGAGATACTAATTTATATATTAGACAGTTTCTATGTTTATACTATGAAAGACTGCACAGTCTACAAGACCATGAATATCATCGGGAAAAGATGGACAATTCATATCCTTCTGGAGTTGCATAAAGGGGAAAAAAAGGAAAAGCGCTTTAATGAACTCAAAAGGAAACTTGGCTACATAACCCCCAAAATTCTCTCCGAAAGGCTGACAGAGCTTGAAACTGAGGGCTTAATTGAAAAGAAGGTTGATCATTCAACAAATCCTCCAAAATCCGAATATTATCTGACCGAAAGCGGAGTGGATTTCGTAAAAATAATACAGGCAATTAAACGCTGGGGACTGAAGTGGAAATTCCAGAATGAGGAGTGCGAAAAGGCTATTTGCATGTACTGTGAGCGTTAAACTGTAAATAAGTAAAGAGAATTCAAAAACGTAAAATATGCGAGAAAGAAAACAAGGCATTGACAAAGGTACTGACAGGGCACTGTAACTTCCATTTGTCCAGTTTTTCCATGCTTGTAACTGTTGAAGGTTTTGTAAATATCCTTAAACTATCCTTAAACTATCCTTAAACTATCCTTAAACTATCCTTAAACTATCCTTAAACTATCCTTAAACTATCCTTAAACTATCCTTAAACTATCCTTAAACTATCCTTAAACTATCCTTAAACTATCCTTAAACTATCCTTAAACTATCCTAAACTATCCTTAAACTATCCTTAAACTATCCTTTAATGAGCTTTTCTTTATCCACTCGAATTTTTTCAGATTTTTTTTCTTTGTATTATAAAGCCATAGTTTGGTAAGTGTAAATATTTAAGCTCAAAGCTATAATCTGAATATGATCTAAAATATAATCTGCTGATTATTCGGAAGGCCATTGATGACCACTGAAGGACAGATTGACTTTTTCTTTAAGCCTGAAAGCATAGCCCTGATAGGAGCTTCACCAAATCCCGAAAAGCTTTCCTGTACAATCCTGGAAAATCTCCTGAAAATGGGGTTTAAGGGAAACATATACCCCGTAAATCCGGGTTACCAGGAAATCAGGGGGCTTAAATGTTATCCAGCTCCTGGTGACATAAAAGACAAAATCGACATTGCAATTTTTGCAGTTCCAGCCTCTACTGTCCTTGAAATCCTCAATGGCCCTGTGGAAAATATAAAAGGAGCAATAATTGTCAGTTCAGGTTTTCGGGAAATTGGACCTGAAGGAAAGGAAATGGAAGGCCGTCTGAAAGATATTTTAAAGACGAAAAAGATCCGGGCTATGGGGCCGAACTGCCTTGGGATCTACGATACAGCCTCAAAAGTGGATACCTTTTTTATAAGCAGCGATAAAGTCGAAAGGCCCTCAAGCGGCGGTGTTTCGGTGCTTACTCAAAGCGGCTCCTTTGCCGCTATGATTATGGACGAAATGGCAAATGAAGGAGCAGGAGTCGCACGGGTAGTAAGCTACGGAAATAAAGTGGATGTGGACGAAAGTGATTGTCTTGAATTTCTGGAAAGAGACGAAGCAACAAAAGCCGTTGCTCTCTATATTGAGTCTGTGGTAAATGGACGTCGGTTCATTGCTGCTGCATCGAGATGTGTTCAAAAAAAGCCGGTAGTGGCTCTCAAAGTCGGAAAAAGGGAGCCAGGCGCAAAGGCAGCCAGTTCTCATACCGGGGCTGTTAGCGGAAGATATGAAGCTTATGAAGCTGCTTTCAGGAAAGCAGGTATAATAGAAGTTGAAAGTTATGAGGAATTAAAAGACGCCTGCAAAGTCCTGAACAGGTATCCGCTGGCAAAAGGAAAAAGGATTCTCATAATAACTGATGGAGGAGGGATCGGAATTTCCATCGCTGATGCCTGTGAGGAAGCTGGACTCAGGGTTCCCGATCTATCAATAGAAGCTATTAGCAAACTGAGAAAGAAACTCCCGGTTTTTGCTTCCGTTAGAAATCCTGTTGACCTGACAGGTAATGTAAAGGACGAACACTACATTGATGCTCTACAGGAAGCTTTTGGTGAAGAATACGACCTTGCAATAGTGAGCCTGCTATGGGGTCCACCTCTTCTTTCCAAAGGAGTCGCGGAAAAAATCAAAGTCTTTGCCAGTCACTGTGAAAAGCCAGTCCTCATCTGTTCTCCGGGCGGAAAGTTCAGCAGGGAAATGTCTTCGGCTTTTACGTCTATCGGAATACCGGTTTTTTTACTCCTGACAGTGCGGTTAGGGCAGCAGTGGTATTGTGTGGAGGAAAAAATAAACTGAACCTTGATATGAGGTTCAGAAATTCTGAATAGCTTTAAATTTAAAAAATAAAGAATGAGATTGGAGAATCACATAAAGCTTACACAAAGTCCGAGTTACACAAAGTCTGACAGTACACAAAGTCTGACAGGTTACACAAAACTGGCTCCCAATACTCCTTTGGATCATCTGCTCTTTATCAAATTCAAGCTTTCGATGGCAATTCACTGATTAGTTTAGCGATGGTTTGAAAAATCAAAATTAGGACAACATTACTACCCAAGGTAATGACGAGATCAATAGTCAAAAAAGGGTGAAGTAGAGTACTTTCATTTCTTTGTGCCTGGTATTCGAAGAATATCATGTGCGTTTAGCTTATATTCCGATCCTCTCAAAAAGCACAACTATTTTTTATTCTCGTAGATCATTACTAATTTTAATCCTTATTCCATATCAATTTCTTAATATTTTCTATTTATTTTTATATATGACGAAATTTCTATTTAATTCTCAAAATTTAAACTTAATTTTTTTGAACATTGTGGGATTCAAGCCAAAATCATTGATTTTGTTGAGAATGTGTCCACCGCCATATAAAAAAGTTTATTCAGTTATTGCAAAATTCATCTTATTTTTGATAGAGGGCCGAAATGTGGGATATAATAATTATTTCAATATATTTATTAGTCTAGCAGACATCAATCTATAGAGGTGAACAAATGCCAGCGAGAAAAGTAAAGAATGATAATAAAGAAAGACAATTAATAGAAAAACTAGAATCACTAGAAGAAATGAAAGAAGATACGGCAGAACAAATAAACATAGAAGAGGAACCCGATGAAAGTAAAAGACCTAAATAAACAGTATGTTACAAACAAAAAACTTTATTCTAATTTTTTATAACATTTAATACATCTACATCGAGAGCGTCGTAAAAGTCTAGAAATTCTAATTAATTACATGCAGTCATCGAACTTCAATTTCATAAATCTGCATCATATAAACTTATAAAATTTATTTGCTATGCTATAATCGGCTGAATTTTAGTTAATTTTGGACTTTTGCGACGCTTTCACATCAGGCTGTTTCAAAATCATTTTAAATTGTGCAGTTGGGTAATACCCATTTCAATTTTTACTTCATTTCAACAAGAATAGAATTTTGGCTCTTCGCTATTCCATATGGATAAGATGATTTTCAATTAAGCAACACGATAAAAATAAAATCACCGTTAATACGTTCACCAAAGGTCTGGAAAAAGCTGGAAAAATCTTGCTCGTATCAAATGTAGATCTTGCACCTGAAGATGTTTTTCTCATGTACAAAATAAGAGATACAGTAGAAAAGCATTATGGCACTTGTATAAACTTGTTGGAAGAGGATAAGCTTTATCTACAGGATAACGAGTTGCTCTTTTCGGTCATCTTTTCATTTCATTTTTGTCTCTTTATGGATACGCAAAAATTCAAAATTGTATACGAAAGGCTGATTTAACAAGTAAATATTCTCCCGGAGACCTTATAGAGCAATTCCGCAAAGTCTATATGCTGGATTTAGATTGCCAGATTATTTTAACGGAAGTGCCTGAGAAGATTGGTGAAATCGAAAAGAAGTTAAACTTGAACTTATTACCTAAATGAACAGAGTTAAAATTTATAATAGATATATTTAAATAAAAATCGTATTTTTTAAGGTGCATATGATTACCTGGCTGTATGGAATTTCTGTCACTAAAAAGTCGGAAGTTTTTAATGGTTTGAAGCCATAAGCTCCAAAAAGAGAATTTCACCTACGGCCTTGCCCAAGAGTGACTTTTATGGGTAATATCAAAATTCACGCCCGATCAATTGGGTACTTGATAAGTCTTAAGAAATTGCTGTGTGATACCACTGGAAATCTACTGGTAAAAAAATGGAAGTCAATAGAAAAAGGAGATATTGTTTCTATAGAAGAACACATGCTTCCTGAAGTTCTTAGAATCCAGGCCGAAGGATTTAAAAACGGAAGCTCGGAAAAGCTTATAAAATATTCAAAGAATTCAAAAAATATATTTTATGTTATAAAGAACGTGGATGAAATCGTGGGCTACTGTGCCTACTACATAAAACCTGCACTTTCCCTCAAAGGCTTTGAGAAAAAATCAGTAATATCCTCAATTGCAATTGACAGAAATTTTAGAGGCAGAGGTTTTGCTGAAAGGTTATTAAAGAGCAGTACTGAGGAGATGAAAGCAAACGGAATATCATCCGTTCTCTTATATGTCAATATAAAAAATCTGCCTGCGATACACTTATACCAAAAAATAGGCTTTCAGAAAATAAAACAGGTAAAAAATATCTGCGGCCAGAGTGAAAAATGTTATGAGATGGAACTGAGGCTTGTTTGAAGCGTTTCCTTGTATTATTTATTTGGTTCTTCGTTGTTTTGTGTGGATATCCTCATAATATGCTCACAATATCCTCATAAAAACCAATACGATCTCGAATTAAAAATCATCTTATCCACAGTGAATGACGAAGAGCCGTTAATTTTTTTTAATGTATTTCACTATATTACTTATTTTTGTATGTATTTCCCATTTTATAGTTTAAAAACAATTTTTTTAGTGTAATAACTTCAGGTTAATTTTATGTTTAAAGATATATTTAAATAAACCTCGGATTCTCATTTCAATGTGCCTGTAATTAATATCCTTATATTTCTTGGCGGGCTCGTACTGCTCGTAAAAGGGTCAGACCTCTTCGTATTAACATCATCTCAGATCGCAAGAAGGTTTGGAGTATCCGAATTTGTAATAGGTTTGACTCTTGTATCTGTGGGCACGTCAGTACCTGAGCTTGCATCCTCTCTTACGGCATCTTTCCAGCAAGCAAGCGGTATAGTTATAGGCAATATACTCGGGTCGAACATTGCCAATATAGGCCTGATTGCAAGTACAGCTGCTCTCCTGACAAATATCAAGACCGAAGAGGTTATGCTAAGAAGGGACGGTTATATAATGTTATTTGCCTCTTTTCTCCTCTTTCTTTTTATGCTTGACTTCAAAATTTCGAGGTTAGAAGCCTTAATTTTCATTTTATTTTATCTCGCCTATCTTTTATTCCTGCTCGAAAAAGTGAAAAGACACGAAGAAGAAATCTATTTTAAAGATTTTATGATTTATTTTTTCAAATTTGAATATTTTTTCGATCTGAAATCAAAAATTAAACCCCAGGCCCGGGAATACGGAATAAAAAATCGAAACTCTGGAGACACGAAAAAAGGCACCTGGAAATCCGAAAAAATAACCCAAAAGAAAAACGAAAGCGAATCCAATATTGGAATGAGAACTAAAACCGAATTGACAACCGAATTGACAACCGAATTGACAACCGAATTGAGCACCAAATCTAAAACAGAGCCTGAAAATGAAGATATTGATGTCGACATTACAGAAGAAAAACCTCACGAAGCCAGCCTTTTAATAGAATTTTTCAAGCTTATAGCAAGTGGAGTTGCAATCATAATTGGAGCAAAGTATTTTGTCGAACAGGCAGTTTTCTTTGCTATGCTG
Source organism: Methanosarcina sp. DH1 (assembly GCF_020804205.1). NCBI lineage: Archaea > Methanobacteriati > Methanobacteriota > Methanomicrobia > Methanosarcinales > Methanosarcinaceae > Methanosarcina > Methanosarcina sp. DH1. The sequence goes on from NZ_WJBJ01000033.1 coordinate 20,136, forward strand.
CTGGAAGTTCCGGAGACGCTTATAGGAATAAGCCTTGTTGCGGTTGGGACTTCAGTTCCCGAACTCATGGTAACCATCTCAGCAGCCCGGAGCGATTATGCTGGCATTGCTCTTGGAAATGTCATAGGGTCAAACATTGCAAATATACTTTTGATACTGGGCTGCTCAGGGCTTGTCCACCCTATCTCGATAACCGGTCTCAGTATTTACTACATAGCGCCTTTTATGCTGATAATGAGCTTCCTGCTCATCTTATTTATACGAACGGGCTGGAGAGTCAAACAGTTCGAAGGACTTATCCTGCTCCTTCTCTATCTGAGCTTCATGGTCCTGATCCTCCGGTTGGGGTAAAAACAATTTCTTAAGTAAACCCAGGAAAATATAGGAATCAAAAATAGGCTCTTTGTTTTCTTGTGTGGATGTCCTCATAATATTTTCATAAAATCCAGTGCGTTTTTGAATTGAAAATAGTATTGTCCATAGAGAATGGTGAAAAACCCAAAAATATAGCAGGTTTAAGAATATGTTAGTAATATTCTGTCTTTTGGGAATGATTCAAATATAATATCAAAGGTTTTTGTTGCCAAAAATGATTATTTCGGGAAATGGGACTATATATTGATTCCCAAACTGAAAATTTGAAGTTATATTTTTATCATTCCTTAAGAAAAGTCTCTTTTTAGCAAAAATTGTTTTTGATTCCATAAAAAATGTGTATAAGACTATTAAGAGAATTCATGGATTTTAAGGCCTGATTTCCTCCACCCGATTTAAAGGTACTAGTTTTCCTCTTGCTTCATTTTCAAAACTTTTAAGCACCAGTTCCTTTTCTTCCTCACTTAGCAGGCTATCTATATCCACCATATGCTCCTTAATTTCCCCAAGTTGTTTTTTGATAAAATTGAGTTCTTCAAATAGCTTTTTTTCGATTTTTTCCCCGTTCATGAAACCACAGCCTGTATTTATCCAGATTTGAATTCATTTATATTTTGTTTGACTCATTTATGGTTTACTTTAGAATTCATTGATGTATTACTTAACTCGCTATGTATTACTTGACTTAAGGCTTGACTTAGAATTTATTGACTTACTTGTGTTACTTGACTTAAGGCTTGACTTAGAATTCATTGACTTACTTGTATTATTGATTTACTTGTATTATTGACTTACTTATGTTTTACTTTAAAACTCCTTTGACTTCCAGGATATCTTTATATCTAGTTTCCGCTTTTAATATTTCCTACTATATATATAAATATTCTACAAAAAATACTTAATTTTTTACCTGTTAACGAATACACTGTCAGTCTTAAAAATATATAAATATAGATTCTCGGACCAAGCACGTAAATGCCTCACAAGATAAATTATATGTATAAGTTACAAAGTATTAAAAGGGTAGGAGTAAAAAGATGATAACTGAGATAATTACTGAAAATATCGGGTTTTTCATCTACGCATTCACATCTGTCTTTGTTGTTATCAGTCCAATCAGCGGAGTAGTAACTTTCATCTCCCTGACCAGCAAGATGACTCGTGACGAAAAAAATCAAATTGCAAAAAAATCAGTCACACTTGCTTGTCTAATTGCCTTTTTTTTTGCAGTAACCGGCAACATAATACTTGAATTGTTTAGCATTAGTGTGGATTCATTGAGGGTTGCAGGTGGGATACTGCTTTTCAGCATTGCTTTTGATATGATGCATGCCAAAATCTCAAGAGAAAGCATTACTGAAGAAGAGATTTCGCAGTCTCAGGAACGTGAAGATATCTGGGTATTTCCTATAGGTCTGCCTCTTCTTACAGGTCCAGGTGCAATCAGTACGGTAATCGTCCTGATGGGAAGCACAGAAAATATTGAGCAGAAAATAATAATCCTTGTATCAATCATATTGACTTTCATTTTCTGCCTGTACATCTTTCTCTTCTCAAGAAGAATCCATAAATTCATAGGATACAATGGAATGCTTGTCTTTACAAGGCTCATGGGACTTCTTCTTGCAGCTCTTGCAGTAAACCTTACTTCAGCAGGTTTAATAAATATATTTAGTTTAACAAAATAAGACAGTGATTCAGGAAAGCTGGGACAAAGTTCCAGAATCGTTTTTTACATTCTATTTTTACATCATTTTTCTGAGTTCTATTATTAAAACAGTCAGTACTGGTTGCATTGGGATTTACTTTTTTCAATAAAAAGAAAGCAAAATGAAAAAATATAACACAAAACCGGCCTGATCATATAAGGTTAATTGACCTGAGCTGGTTTTGTTTTAAATCTTCGGTTTTGAGAGTTGTTGAGAGGTATTTCTGGATGCAGGTATCTTCAAAAATGACTTGTCGGCTGAATTGCACTTTGAGATGATGTACTGGCAGAAATAGCCGAAGATGTACACCCGCATTTTCTACAGTAATAAAATACATTTGAACCGATTACCTGCTTTCTAAGAGGTGTGCCACATCGGACACACTTTGCAGAAGATTCAAACATTTCGGTCTCACTCCATGATTATTAATGGCTCAAGTCTTGCAGTTTCCTTTCTTGTCCAGTACCCACATACAGGACAATACTGAAATTTCTCGAAGAGATCATCTTCGAGTTTAGAATGGCACTCAGGACAATATTTTAAAAAAGGCATTAATATTTCTCCCCTTTTAATTATTAATTAGATATGAATCAATCTATTATTCCGATACTTATTTCAATTATTTCATTCTGGTTTTTCAGATCACTTCTTATATTCCAGGTTCCTTTGCAGATCTTTTTTAGCTTTTAAGATCCTTTTTAGCTTTTAAGATCTTTTTTAGCTTTTAAGATCTTTTTTAGCTTTTAATTTTTTTTAGCTTTTAATTTTATTAGCTTTTAATTTTTTTTAGCTTTTATTATCATCTTCCTAACTCTTCCAGCTTTTCGAAATATGTTCCGGCTCTTTGTTGTTTTGTGTGGATATCTTCATAATTTTCTCATAAAAACCAATGCGGTCTTAATTGAAAATCATTTTATCCATAGAGAATGGCGAATAGCCTATGTTCCCCTTTTTTAATTATTTGCTGTCTTTTAGGTTTTTTTCAGCTATTCATTAGCTTTTGATTTCTTTTTCAGCTTTTCATTATCTTAATCTCTATTTTTTAGCTTTTCAGCTCCTTTCCAGTTCTTTTTCAGTCTCCAGAACCTTAAGGGTGATTTTCATGACCGAATCGGGATTAAGTGAAATGGAATCTATCTTTTCTTTTACCAGGAACTCCGCAATTTCAGGAAAATCGCTTGGAGCCTGTCCGCAAATCCCGCTATGTCTTCCATTCCGTTTTGCTCCCTGGACAGCCATTGCCATAATCTTAATAACACCGGGGTCCCGCTCATCGAATTCAGCGGCAAGAAGTTCTGAGTCCCTGTCAACGCCAAGGGTCAACTGGGTCAGGTCATTTGAACCTATTGAGAAACCGTCGAAGAATTTACTGAATTCATCGATAAGCAGAACATTGTTCGGAATCTCGCACATAACATAGACCTGAAGACCGTTTTCTCCCCTTTTGAGCCCGTTTTTTTCCATTTCGTCAATAACTTTCCGCGCTTCTTCAACCGTTCTGCAGAAGGGAATCATAAGAATAAGGTTTGTAAGCCCCATTTCGTCCCTGACCTTTTTCATAGCCCTGCACTCAAGAGCATATCCTTCCCTGTAGCGCTCATCAAAATAGCGGGAAGCTCCCCTGAACCCTATCATGGGGTTGCTTTCCTCCATTTCAAAATAGCTGCCTCCAAGCAGGCTTGCGTACTCATTGGTCTTGAAGTCACTCATACGAACTACAACCGGCTTAGGATAGAAAGCCGCAGCGATGGTACTAACTCCCTGGGCTAGCTGCTCGACAAAATAATCTTCTCTCCTGTAGCCTCGGGTAAGCTGCTCGATTTCCCGAAGGACTTTAAGGTCTTTAACCTTTTCAGGGTGCACAAGAGCCATCGGGTGCACCTTGATATAGCTTGTAATGATAAACTCCAGCCTTGCAAGCCCTATTCCGTCGTTTGGGATCATGGAAAGGCCAAAAGCCTCCTCCGGGTTTCCGAGGTTCATCATAATCTCGGTTTTCGGGCGTTTCATATCTTTCAGGATCAGGGTATCTTTATGAAAAGGAAGAATCCCTTCGTACACAAGTCCATCCTCTCCTTCGGCACAGCTAACCGTAATTTCCCTTCCTGTTTCAAGCACTTCGGTTGCATTGCCTGCTCCTACAACTGCAGGAATCCCCAGCTCACGGCTGACAATCGCTGCATGGCAGGTCCTTCCCCCTTTGTTCGTGACAATCGCAGCCGCGGTTTTCATTACAGGTTCCCAGTCCGGAGTCGTGGTATCCGCAATCAGGATTTCTCCCGGTTTAAAAGAAGGAAGGTCTGAGATATCAGGGATTACATGGGCTTTTCCGGATGCAATTTTGTCGCCTACGCTCCTGCCTCTTGTAAGGATTTCGGACCTTTTCTCAAGCACATAGGTTTCCAGGATATCTTTACGCCGCTGGGACTGAACCGTTTCAGGTCTTGCCTGCACTATGAAAAGTTCGCCTGTTATTCCGTCCTTTGCCCATTCAATGTCCATGGGTCGCGATTCCCCGTATTTCTCGGAGTAATGGTCTTCTATAGCAGTAGCATACCCGGAAAGTTTGAGCACTTCTTCGTCACTGAGACAGAAGCGCAGCCTGTCAGCTTCAGGAACCTCTATATTCCTGGTGAGCACTTTTGAATCGCCGCGCCCGTAGATCATCTTGATCTCCTTGCTTCCTACTTTTTTCTTGATAATCGGCTTAAAACCCTGCCTGAAAGTCGGCTTGAAGACGTAAAATTCATCGGGGTTGACCTGTCCTTGAACAATGTTTTCTCCAAGTCCATATGCCCCTGTAATAAAAACTACGTCTCTGAAGCCGGTTTCCGTATCCAGAGTAAAAATAACCCCGCTGGAAGCAAGGTCCGACCTGACCATTTTCATGACTCCTATGGAAAGAGCGACCTTGAAATGATCAAATTTATTGGTCACGCGGTAGGAAATAGCCCTGTCAGTAAAAAGGGATGCAAAGCAGCGTATGCACGCATCTCTAAGCCCTGGATACCCCCGAATATTCAGGTAAGTTTCCTGCTGGCCCGCAAAAGAAGCTGTAGGCAAATCTTCAGCCGTTGCCGAACTTCGCACGGCTACATCAGTATTTTCTCCATACTGCTCACATAGGCGGTCATACGCGGTCTTGATCTCCTCCCAGAGTCCATCCGGAATTCCTGCCCCAAGGATCAGGTCCCTTGCAGCTTTTCCCCTTTTTGAAAGTTCTGATACATCCGAGGTATCGAGTCCTTTCATTGTGCTTTTAAGTTTCTCTAGAATCCCTCCAGCTTTGAGGACATACCAGTAAGCCTCAGCAGTAACTGAGAAACCATTTGGGATTTTTACCCCCTTTGAAGTAAGCTCCCTGTACATCTCCCCAAGGGAAGCGTTCTTCCCGCCGACAATTGGGACGTCATCAATCGTAGTCTCTTCAAACCAGCGGATGTACTTACTTTTGTTATCAAACATCTCCCCGAAAATCCCCTTTTAAAATTATTTGCTGTAATCTAAAATATGCGACAATACATTTAAAGCTTCATGTAGAGTTTGGAAAGCTCTCCACTATATAAGCAAAGGACTCTTTATTAAGTCTAACCCTCAATATAATTATGCTGTAATAATATAAATAAGAATCCCGCTAAGTAAAAACTGGTAAAGAGCTTACCTGCAGATAAAAGCAGGAAGCTTAAATTTTAGTAAATAAATAGCAATAAATAATCCTTCCTTTAGAAAAATATTTATCGAAAAACATTTTTAATAAAAATTTACACCAAACATAGTTTTCTGTCGGATCTAAATTACTGGTTTTATTCTTGAATTTGAGTACTGGTTCTGGTTTTCTCAGTACTCTATCTTATTTTCGGACTCTTCCCACGCCTTAAAAGCCTTCAAGGCTTCTTCTCTTAGGAGCTGTCGAAATTCTATATTTCTCTCCTGCGGAGGGCGTGAGATCTCACTATAAATTCGAGAATCCGCAAAGCCAATTTTTTGAGCGTCAGATGACGTATTGGCAAAAACAACTTTACCAATTCTGGCCCAGTAAATCGCCCCAAGACACATTGGGCAAGGCTCACAGGAAGCATAGATAGTACAGCCGCTGAGATCAAAGGTATCGAGTTTCCGGGCTGCTTCTCTTATTACATTTATCTCGGCATGAGCCGTAGGATCATTAAGTGCAGTAACCATGTTGCAGCTCTCTGCAAGGATTTCCCCTTTTCTGACGATTACTGCCCCAAAAGGACCTCCGCCTTTCTTCACATTCTCAAGTGAAAGTTCGATTGCCCTTTTCATAAATAAAGAATCGTTGTCTAGCATTTTTGCTCTCTCATACTCTTTTATGGTCTTATTCACTTCTTCTCGAGATTTTTATCAAAAGTACAGTTCCTCTTTGCGAAGTAACTATAATACATAGCCTGGTTTTACAGGAAAATCCTTAAGTACAGATCTATTCAATAATATCAAATGATTATTAAACAATTGTCAAAGATTAAATAATCAGTTGGAGTGAGAAGTTTGACAAAAAAGCAATTTACTGCTGAAGAGGCAAAAACAGTTGGGGAACAGCTTGGAATAAAATGGGATGAGTTTGATGTTGATCAGTTCCGCAGAGGCATGGATGTTGAGCTCGAACATGGAACCCAGGATCCCTTGACAAATGTTACTAACGACGATCCCATAATGACAGGGAAAATCGCCCTGGCTCATCTGAACGAATTTCCAGATTACTATGATAGACTGGAAGAAATGGAAGAAGAAGCCGAGAAATTCTGGGAAAGTAAGTAAACACTGTGTTTCTTAATCTTGTTTTTATTATAAGAGAGCGCAGCGGATCACGAATATCCCGGCCTTTACAGGCTGTCCGACAATTACTGTTAGTAATGAAATCAAAGTTTCACTGGTGTACCCCGCAGCAAGCTAGCGGGGTATTCGACTGAAATAAAATTGGTTATTGGATAAGCTCACGCAGAGAACGAAATATAAAAGAAATATAAAAGAAATATAAAAGAAATATAAAAGAAATATAAACGAAAGTAGAAAAAGATGTAGTAAAAATTAGTTTGAACAAGTGGTAGAATTTAGCTAAATAATTTTTAAAGTTCTCCTATAAATTCTTTGTGGTTATGTTGTGTAATAACTTAATAAATTATGGCTGGTTTAAGTAATTATAGCCCAGTTAGGAGATAAGCCGCTTGAAAATTTTGAGTGTTCTTTATTACATCAAAGTAAAAGAAAAATCATTTCCACTTATGTTTTATATGTGATTGATATTCTATATCATGCAGTTCTAAATGCTAATATTGAATGGGGTTCATGAGTAGCATTTAGCGAAAATGCAGAGCAAGGTAAAAGAGGTTCGCCATTCCTCGACCCTGCCCTCCACAAATCCGAAACCCCGCCTGAGTGAAGAAGCTATCGAGGTTTTTTGCCATTCCTCCAGCTTTAGTTCAGAAGAGGTTTCAAGGGAAACGGAAATGAGGTTCGCCATTCCTTATTCCGGTTCCGTATATAAGAAGCAAAAAGAAGTGAGAGGAAAATCCCTCTCTATACTGTTTTTACCTCTCACTTCAATTCTTCTCTAACTGCAGCCCAGCTTTGATATCTATCGGCTCCTTTTGATTCTGCCCTTAACTTCAGCCTATGCTCTTTCATGATTATATATTTCTCAGCCCCTCCTATTCCAGCCTAGATTCTTGAAAAATACCCATCATGTAAACATCAATTTCTTCGTCTAGTAAAAATTTTACGTTATCATAAGAGAAATAACCCGCATCTGCCAGCACTATTGTCGGTTTATATCTCAGTGTTTCCTATAATATAAGGCTGCGGAACAAAATCAGGCCGCTTGCTCATGGTTTGCCCCATTTTGATAAAAGTCGGCCCGAGCTCTTCGAAAGCCTCCCTGAGTTTTACAGCCGTCTGCCTATTTTCGAGATCATAAGTACAGGTGCACTCAGGATTTGAAATATAATTGGTGCGCAGATCCCGGTAGAGTTCAGGAATAAGGTTGTATTTTAAAAGAACCCGTGTGACCTCAAGGTAACGCTTTGTTTTCCCCAGCATCCGTAAATAAAAAAGATCTGCTAATTTATATAGTTATTTTATGCCGTTTTTAATTTAAGCGGAAACTTGTGAGCTCTAGTGAAAAGTTAATCCACAAGATTTAAAGAACTAAAAATAATTTTAGAAATCAATTATTTGAAATTGATATTGCCTCAAATTTTTCAAGTTCCTGTGCTAAACTGTTTGGGATTTGGCTTATATTATACTCCTTACCTTCTATCTTATTATTCAAAGCTTCAAGGAACAAACCAAAATATTTTTCATTATTTTGCCCTCTCAACAATGTTATAAACTTCATTAACTCTTCTTGATCCATTTTTTGCATGCGGAAAATCAAGTGGTAACAAGTTCTTATATATATTTTGGAATTAAACTTTGCAGTTTCCAACGACTTGAAATAATATTCATATCTCTCATCTCGTTCGATTGCAATGTCTCCAAGTAATAGATATACTCTTCTGAGTAATTCATAATTTTTACTTTTATTAGAAGCGAAAGCAACTGATTTTGCTCTAATATCGGCTTCCATAAAATTATTATTCTCGTAAAAAGCTTTTGCATATTCAAAAGTTGTTTTTTGCAATTCAAAGGAAGCACCTAGTTTTCTAAGAAGCTCAAAGGATTTCTTGAAACATTTTTCTGATTCATACATATCTTCTTTTTTAGAAGCAACCATTCCAAGCCCTCTTATCGCTGTTGCTTCACTAAGAGGAATCTCTAAACTCTCCGCGAGTTCGAAAGATTTACGATAATTATCTTCTGCTAATTTGAGGTTCTTTATTTTTTCCTTTTTTTCAGCAATATATTTACTTAAATACATATCTCCAAGTTTTTCGAAAATACCTATCTGCTGAGGCTTTGCTCCAATAACTTTGACAATATTCATTGACTCATTAAGAAAGTTCATGGCATCGTTATATCTATCTTCAAGCCTTGAAAGCTCCCCCAAATTTTCAAATATCGGAACCTTTGATATTGGAGCAAGTTTTTCTGCTTTTTTGAGTGCTTTTTCCAGACATTTTTTTGCTCTATCCCAATCGCCATTTTTGATATTAAGTTCCCCAAAATGTCTATATATTATTGAAATCCCTTTTGTATCACCAAGTTCTTTTTTAAGTTTTAAACTTTTTCTGAAAAATTCTCCTGCTTTTTCCCATTCTCCGCGATCTTTATATAAAACTCCTAGATTTCCAAATGAATCCGAAATTCCTTTCTTATCTCCAAGTTCTTCTTTAAGCTTTAGACTTCTTCTGCAAAATTCCTCTGCTTTTTTCCATTCTCCTCGTTCTTTATACAAAACTCCAATATTTTCTAGAGTAATTGAAATTCCTTTCTTATCCTTAAGTTCTTCTTTTATTTTGAGACTTTTTCTGTAAAATTCTTCTGCTTTTTCCCATTCTCCACGGTCTTTATATAAAACTCCTAGATTTCCAAATGAATTCGAAATTCCTCTCTTATCTCTAAGGTCTTCTTTAAGTTTTAGATTTTTTTTATAAAATTTTTCTGCCTTCTCCCATTCCCCTTGATCTTTGTATAAAACTCCTAGATTTCCAAATGAATTTGAAATTCCTTTCTTATCTCCAAGCTCTTCTTTTATTTTGAGACTTTTTTCATAATATTCTTCTGCTTTATCCCAATTCCCTTTATGTTGATACAAAATCCCAATATCTGCAAAAGAATATGCAATTCCTTTCTTATCTCCTAGCTTTTCTTTTATTTTTAGACTTTTTTCGAAAAACTCTAGTGCTTCATTCCATTCTCCTTTATATTGGCGCACAATCCCGAGATTAGTAAAGGAATTTGAGATTTCTTTAAGATATCCAAAATTTTCTCTTATTTCTCGACTTTTCTCATAATATTCTTCTGCTTTATCCCATTCTCCTTTACTTTTATACAAGATACCTATGTCTGTAAGTGAATATGAAACTCCTTTTTTATCCCCTAATTCTTCTCTTACTTTCAGGCTTTTTTCGAAAAACTCTAATGCTTTTTCCCATTCCCCTTTATCTCTGTATAAAACCCCAATATCTGCAAAAGAGTATGTAATTCCTTTTTTATCCCCTAATTCTTCTCTTACTTTCAGGCTTTTTTTGAAAAACTCTAGCGCTTTTTCCCATTCTCCGCGATCTTTATATAAAACCCCAATATCTGCAAAAGAGTATGCAATTCCTTTTTTATCCCCTAGTTCTTCTCTTACTTTCAGGCTTTTTTCAAAAAACTCTATTGCTTTTTCCCATTCCCCTTTATCTCTGTATAAAACCCCAATATCTGCAAAAGAGTATGCAATTCCTTTTTTATCCCCTAGTCCTTCTCTTATTTTCAGGCATTTTTCAAAAAGCTCTAATGCTTTTTCCCATTCCCCTTTTTTCTGAAATTCAATGGCATTTTCTTGAATATTTTTTGCTTGCCTTAATTTCCTTGAGTTTGCTTTTTGAAATGCCATTAAATCCCTTCTTTTTTAGCAGGTATAGGCTGTCTATTCCAGTCTTCTTTAATAATTTCTTCTTTTGGGGTCAAGTTATCAAGTGCTCGGTTAATCTTTTCCATAAACTGATTAATGTCTTTAGGTATAGGCTTTATGAGATTTTTCATATCTTCCGGAATTTTTATTTCTTTTTCTCCATCAGGATAACCTATGATCTTTAATCCTTTCCCCATTGCATATCCGAGTTCCCAAGAGTTCACATAATCCGGTTCTTCGTTGGTATTAACTACGTAAATACTGCTACCTACACATTCATCAATCTCATCTCTGGAATATTCTAAATCATCGTGCTTGGGAATACACTTTATAAACACATCTTTTGATATTGGTATCCTTCCATTTAGATATTCTTGAATGTGTGTATTCTCGACGGAAATTTTGTCACAGGATAAAAAGATATAATATTTCCCCATTGATTCACACCAGAATTTTCTTCAGAGCTTTCACATTATTTTTTGAGATGGCAAGTAGATAAGTTGCATCATTTTTAATCTCATATAACTCCTGACTATTTAACAAATTCTTAAAATCATTTGGAGTAAAATCTCCTTCAATATATTGCATGTTTCTATTAATGGCAGCCTTCATTTGCAATAGTTTTTGCAAATCGTTTCCTTCAAGGTATATGAGGCTACCGTGATTGTAAATGATTTGATCAAGAGTTTTTGAAGAAGAAATTAGTTGTTTTATACTGTAATCAATTCCTAATTTTTCATGTTCAGTAACGACTTCAATGATAGTAGTACAAGCTAAGAAAAGTGGATAATAAAGAGTAGCTTTTTTCTTATTTTCAGTATCAAAATGCCGGAGAACTAATGTAGATATAGAGCCAAATATTCCAGATCCGATAATTATACTTATTAAATTACTTTGACCACTCACAGTTTCTAGAATTTCTGTGGCATTAAAGCACATAACTAGTAAAAATAAATTAATCAATTAATACTTTTTGTTTTAATCTTATAAGTCATTCTGCTTGGAATTTACCAATATTAAAATGCTAAAACGTCAATTTCACGGAAATAGACAAAGAAATCGACTATATTTAAGAAATTACGGCCTTGCTCGAATCTTCCTGAAAACGTCCTTAAAAGCCAGTTTTTTCGCTTCCTTAATTGTAAAGCCGGCTTTTTCGATATTCTTCACCGTATGCCGGGTTGCATGATCCCCAAGCAAGAAAAACAGAACCGGATTAATTAAATGTTCTATGAAGTCAACAAAAGGGTAGTCACTGTGCACATGCTCAAGAGCTATATATTCCCCTGATGGTTTCAGGACTCGTCTCATTTCTTTAAGAGCTTTAACTGGATCAGGAATTGTACATAGAACAAAAGTTGTGACCACATAATCGAAACTGTTATCCGGAAATTCAAGATGTTCGGCATCCATAGGATAAAGGGTAATGTTTTTCCTTTCCTCGGCTTTTTCCTGGGCTCTCCGGAGCATGCCTTCGCTTTTGTCGATACCTATTACCCTACAGCCTACCGGATAGAATTCCAGGTTTCTTCCGGTTCCCACCCCGATTTCCAGAATTTTTCCGCTCAGGCTTGAAAGAGCTTCTTTTCTCCATTCCCGGAAAAAGAAATATTCCAGAGGCAAATCTATCAGTTCGTATATGGGTGCAATTCGGTTATACTTTGAAACAACGGACATTAAGCAAATTTACGCGTTTCTCATGATTAGCTTTTTTGGGATATGCAAGGAAAATTATCAGTAAGAAGGGAAGATGTTCAAATGTAGATAAAATTTTGATAAATCTCAAAATTTTTCCCTATAATACGAAGCGTAAAACCTAAGCGTAAAACCTAAGCGTAAAACCCAAGTGTAAAACCTTAATGACACAAAAAAGTTAATGGAATGGACTTAGAAAATTATAGTCCATCCTTCTCTGGAGGCATCCTCCTCGGTATAGCTAACTCCGTCCACCTTCAGGCCCTTGTCATCCAGAAGGGTTATAATGCCTCCGGTTTTGGGCAGTTTGAAATATCCTTGTGTGATCGGAAATCGCAGGGTGGAGCCTGGGTCTATGGTTCCTGTCAGGCCTGTCTTCTTCTTCTTCCTGTCAACCAGTTTCCATCCGTCAAGCATAATAGGCTCAGGTGTGGCATTAAGGACGGTTACACTACTTTCAAATCCTGCTCCCGGGTTCACCAGGGCAGCAACTATAGACACGCGCTTTTCGACAATCTCCGGGATTGCGTGGCCTGTGGCATCTTCAGTGTGGAAGGACTGGGACTGGAAAGCAAGAAAGACGGCTACCCATCGGTTTTCGTCCGGATAGTGAAATATTATGCCACCATCCTGCCATACGCCATCGTCGTTCATCCAGTCAGAGCTATTTCCCTGGTTCATGTGTATATCGTGGATACCATTCCCAGGCTTGAAACCGAAGTACTTATCACGCTTATCCTCCTCTGGCCCCCATCGCTGGCCAAAGGCATAGATTTCGCTGTTCTCCATGGAAATTGCTTTCTGTACATATTTATGGAAAAGCTCATTGAGGTCGTTATCAGGTCCAGGAAGGTCTGGAGGCAGCAGTTTCATCTGCATGGCATCAAAGAGGTTGCCTCGAATGAAGTCCAGCGCCATTCCATCAGGCTTGCTCTCCAGTTCCTTAAAACCAAAGGGTAGATTCACCAGGTCTTTCAGGATAGGATGGCTGAAATCTTCATCTGCATAGTATAGCACAGTTGAAGGCTCAACCTGGGATTTGACATTAATGGCTATCCTGAAGAGGTCGTCATTACTTACTTTCACCTGAAAGTGAGGGCTTGATCCCTGGCCATTCCTCGTATCTATGGCCTTTCCTTTGAGTACACCATATCCGTTTAAAGGCATAATATCTACTCTCCAAGCTATTGAAGACCCGCACATCCTGGAACTTTGATAATTTACTGAAGTTCAGATGCTTTGCTAGATTTGAACGCCTTTTTATTCTTCTGAATCGCCAAAAATTAGAACTGGCTCCGCTAGCATTCGACTATTGGCAATCAAAACCCAGGAAATCAAGAATGAATCTACTTAATATGTCAGGTCCTTGCAGTAGTTGTTAAACTAATAATTAAATTAATGAGAATAGGTTGTCAATATAAAAATCTTTAACTGAAATTATATAATTATTTTAAACTTATTATGTTCCAGATTGATTTTTAAAAAAGTATCCAAAATACATCATTGGTTATCCAGCTATATATCAACCCTGCAAGACAGAAAATCTTAGTACTTTATCTAAATACACATTTATCTAAATACACATGAAAAGAATTATAATAGCATGACAATTATCTGGCAACTCCCTGAAAATAAATCTCTTTATGATTTTGCCCTGATCTTCTTGAAAACATCCCGGAAAGCTTTTAGTTTTTACTTATTCATTATGATATTTTTTACTTATTCATTATGATATTTTTAACTTATTCCTACGTATATTTCCATATTTAGTTATACCCAATTTATTGTTCTTAACAAGGTGTTTTCCTCTTAGAAGTAAAGTATTTATTGTGTAAACTCTTTAATATTTTTTAGATTTGGTTGGCTTATTAGTTGATTTATTTTTACATTCCTGTTTTTGGAGATGGGGTTGATGGTCGGGAAGTTCTCTAACGATTTTTCATCTTTCATTGAAGATAGCAGTGCCTATATACCCTATGCTGTGATTGGAATTTTCATTTTGCTTGCTGCAACCTTTACTTCAACATATCTTTTAAAAATAGATAGCAAAGTCGCTGAAACCATTTATACGACCGAGAATAGTGATCCCAGGCAGGATGCCATTAACCTCGCCTCGTTCGACCTTGCTCGCTGCCTCAATTATGCAGGAATGGAAGCCCTTGAATGGCAGGGAGAACACCCTGTAATCCTGCCTGAAGGCGATGCCGTTAGCAGGCTTTCAGAAGACGGTTTTATGGTAATCCCAAAAAACCAGAACCTCGAAAGAGAGGACACACTTCAGATTTCTATAAATCTGCCTTCCGATATCTGGGGCAAGATAGAATCCCTCTGGAAAAACCGGGATATTTTGCTAATTGTCAATGACTCTTCAGGCCGCGAAATCAAGAATGTGAACTACGGCCAGGCAACCGGCTTTTTCCAGAAGGTTTCACTTGAGGAAGCCGTAAAAATTCCGGACTCGGCAGCCTCGGGATACGCTTCAATTGAACTTTATTACGGGGATGAACTCAAAGCCTCTGACTGGTTCGTGATTGAAGTAAGTCCTGTAAAAGATATCACAGCAGATGCTTTTAACACGCTGCTTTCTACAAACTACCAGGGAAACAGCCACACTTTCAGGGAATATGCAATTAATGTGGAACCTGACATAGAATCCGGACAGATAAAAATAAGAAAAGTAACCGGAACTCTGCAGCGTGAAATTTCACCTACTGACAAAAATTACACTATTTATTATGTTTTTGAAATTCCTGCCCTGAACTATACCCTTGTTAACCTTGAATCCGGAGAAAGTTTCAATAGTAGTATGAAGCTTTCCACACTGATCACGTCAAGGGAACCTCTTCTAGAAGAGCTTGTCAGGGAGTACGAAACCGAGCTTGGAAACTCTTCGAGGCTTGACTCGACATCAAATTTAGTGCTGGGAGCAACGAACCTGAGGACTTTTATCTACGGCCCCTGGCAGCATTATGCAAACGGCCCTCTCAATATCCTGACCAATCCTGCACTTTCAAGTTCAATCAATGGGGCTACACTTTATACCCAGAAGAGAATTTTTGATTCGGTTGACCCTCTGGCTCTTACCTACACAAGCTACTATAATGGAAAAGTCCTCTACGAAGACATTTCCAATTCCAGAAGAGAGAATACAGGTTTAAGCTTGAATTCCAGTTTGAACTCTACCAGTCTTAACAACTCAGTTTCGGCTTACGAAATGGATAAAGGTGTAAACCTGACAACGACCTACGATTCTCTCGCCCAGAATAAATCCTTCTCTCTGGATATTGAAAAAAGTATAGATGAATCCCTTAAAGCGACAAACACTTCTTTTGAAGACCTCTCCAAAAGTTCAAAAATCGAACTTTCAGCATCCGATTATACCGACGGGGTTCTTGACGGCTGGGTCTTCAACGACCATGTGTGGACAGAGAAAAATCCTGACCTCATCCATTCGGTCACGGACAGCGTTTATACCGCATCAGTCCAGGGACAGGTCCTGAGAGATGGCTTTGATTCTCCAGACTCGATGAGCTCTCTAATCACTGCAAATTTTGACCCGGAATCAGTTTCGTTCAGCGGGCAAACTGTCAGGTGGTATTCGAGATATTATGCATCCGGAACGCACAGGGGGTCTCTTGTGCCGTCTTATTCCTGGAATTATCCAACCCAAGTTTCTTACTCCGAATCCTTAAACCCTTCAATTGACCCTCCTGAAGGAGATGTAACCAGCTGGTTGGTCACATCGGCATCTGTCAGCCTGAACTCGGTTGATATAACCGATGTGAAGATTGAACCTCATTTCTCCTACGTAAGTAACGATACTCTTATGGTCGAAAACCGAAGCGAAGGCTACCTGGATAGGGAATATCACGTTTTTGACTGGAGAATAAGGTACGATATATCCTACAAAATAAGAACAAATTGGAAAATAGACTATGCTTACGATTATACCTACAGATGGAAAACCAGGGAACAGTTGCCTGATGGAAACTACACAACTGTGACGCATTCTGATACGTCAAGCGGTTCGGATTCCCAAACTGCAAGCAAAATCAATATCGTATCCCTTTCTCATGCCGAAACCGAAGATGAAAACCTAACAATAATCTACCACAAATGTCCTCCAGCGGGCGGCTATTCCGGTTTGTTGACTTATTCTGACCCTATCGAGCGAGAATACCGGGAAACAACCCTCTATTTGAACAATACAGGCAATAACGACATAGAAAATAGCATAGAAAATAGCATAGAAAATAGCATAGAAAATAGCATAGAAAATAGCATAGAAAATAGCATAAACAACAGTACAGACAACGGTACAACTAAAACCGAAAGGTTTGACCCATGCTGTTCCGATGCTGCCGACAAATACAGAGATGCATATCTGGATTTAAGAGAAATAGAAAGCATGTTCTGGGCTTATCCTGATGGAAAATATTTACCCAAACATGCTGTTAATTGCGATATCCCATCATGGTTACACCGAATTATGGCAGAAGAAGTACTTTCGATGTTAGACTCGGTGGAAAAGGACAATCCGTCCTTCAATTATTCTCTTCTTGATTCTCCCGGTCAGGACCCAACAGCCCTTCAGGTAGAAACTGCGGAAAAACTTGTTGTGGAACTGGAAAAAGACCGGGACGCTTACGTAAATAAAGAACAGTACCTAACGCCGTCAGGAACAATGTACGCTTCAAGTGACTCGGCCAGGTACATTGCAAAAAGTGAAGCATACAGCAAGCTGCTTGAAGATATCGGCCAGAAAAACCGTAAACTGGATTCTGACCTCAATTCCTATATCCTCAAAGCCCTTGAGAAAAAAGGCCTTGATACCGGTCTGCTTGACAGCGTGACCTCAGGCCCTATGACCCTTTTTAATAATCCTGCAATCGAGAAGGCTGCTTCAGTTCTGGGGAAGGACATGGGTATAATCTCAACAATGACCGTCACCGGCCAGCCGGAAAGCAAATACAACTGGACAGAAAATCTGACTCTGATCGTTGACCAGAAACCGAACTATCTATACCATGATCCTGATTTCGACCTGAGAAAGGAATACGAATGGACTGACACCATGAGCGGAAAAACGATTTACCCCCTGGGTGTCCGGAATACCTGTGTTTTCACAACAGGCATTTCCGAGGAAATTGGAGATATTATCGCTTCAAGCGATGAATACGTAAAAACTGAAATGGCACAGCAGATCAGCCAGAGTATTTCCAACCTGAATGCAGAAGTTTTCCTGCTTGAACAGAATCTCAGCGAGCAGAATATTTCGCTGGATACAACTCGTCTTGACACGGAAGTTTATAACCTGAAACACATGTATGCGCAGGAAATGAGGTCTCCGATTCTTGAAAATGTAGTTCAAGAGGTTAGTTCAAACCCTGTTATTTCCGACTGCATAGAGGATAGCCGAATCAGAGAAGTCACGACAACTTACCTTAACAGGCTTTCGGACAATGAAATTCTCGAAAAATCTACAACGGATGCACTGGCAGTTGAACTTGCTTCTATAATGAAAACGGAAATTCGAGATTCAAACCCGCCTGTTGAACCTGATGAACTTGAAGCTATTCTGAATAGAGTGGACACCGATATTAAAATCGGAGTTGCAGATGGGATCTGCGCAGTTACAGTAAACAAAGGTGAAGTTATCGACACAGGTTTCAGGAAAATCGATGGGGAGCTGAAAAATCTGGCAAATGAAACTGCTGATAAATATTCCGGTGAAATCGGAGACAAAATTTCAAAAAAACTGGATGGGACGATGGCAGCTGTTCCATGTGGGTTGCCGGTATTGCCGCCGCACTGGATTTTTACGGTTAATGTGTGGTCATATGAAGTGAAAGGAAAATATGAGATTTTTACAGTTATTGATAACGACAATGAAGTGATCCCTGAACCTTATTTTGGTCACAAAGGTCAGAAATATGTAAGAAAAGATGAGCTTATCATGCATCCATCAAAGACAAATCATGATGGAACCGTTTTATGGCTCGGAAAAAACGCTCCAATAACGTTTCAGATGAATGGGTATGCTGCAACAATTGTTGGACCTGGACCAAAAGGTGTTGGAGATAAAACTGGTGGCTACTTAGAAGAATCAATTGGTTATAATGATTTATAAAATAAGTTGGGAGAAAATACATGAACGTGAATTATTTGTTAATAGGGTTTTTGATAGGCTTAATATTAATTTCACATTTAGCTACAGCAAGCAGCCCTTATGGTAAAATGGATGTTTATTATAATGACAAGCTGTTACCAGGAAAAGAGGTTGCAAAACCAGTTTTAAAGATTGGAGAGCCATTCAACATTGGAATTAACCTAACAGTTTACCAAAAATGTTACGTCTCCGTAATGATGTCTGAAATTGGAGATAATGACTTTGAAATTATTAGCGGTTCAACTTCTAAAATGAAAGACTATGGAACAGAAATTCTCGACAAAAACTCTACTAAAATGTATGAATGGACTGTTAAACCGACTGGTAACTGGGCAGGTGGATCTATACCAATCAACTTAGTATATCAAATAAACGATTTTGAAACAAGAGATATTTTAGTAAACAGCGGCTTTACAGTTGCCTACTGCACAATCTCCAACGAACATTACCAAGGCGAAACTCCTACTTTTAAGCAGTCTGAGTCCAAAAATCAACCCACTTCAAAAAAGCCAGCTTCAGAAAATTCACCTTCATCAGCATCTGTACCAGCTTTCAATTTAGTAACTGCAATTTCGGCACTTGTGCTTGTATTCCTCAGATTATCTCGCCAGTATTAGGTGCAGAAATATGAGAGCAAAACTGATTCTAATTGGAGCATTTTGTATAGTTTTATTAACAGGAAATGCAGCTGCAGATAGTCCATATGGCAAAATAGATGTATACTACAATGATAAGCTTCTTCCAGGCGCGGAAGTGGCAAAACCTCTCCTAAAGATTGGAGAGCCATTTAATCTCAAAGTAAACATGACTGTTTATCAAGAATACAAAGTATCTGGTCAACTCACCGGGTTAGGGGAGGGATACTTTGAGGTTATAGATGGACCCTCAAAAATGAATCGATATTCAAGTACAATTTTGAAGGCAAATGAATCTCATATTTTTGAATGGACGGTCGTACCAACAGATAAATGGGCTGGTGGATCGCTTCCAATTAATTTTCACTATTCAATAGTAGAAAAAGGCAATCCTGAACCTGTAGTAAATAGTGAATTCACCATCGCCTACTGCACAATCTCCAACGAATATTATCAAGGTGAAACTCCTACTTTTAAGCAGTCTGAGTCCAAAAATCAACCCACTTCAAAAAAGCCAGCTTCAGAAAATTCATCTTCATCTTCATCAGCACCAGCTTTCAGTTTAGTAACTGCGATTTCGGCACTTGTGTTTGTATTCCTCAGATTCTCTCGACAGTAAATGAACTTGAAGCTATTCTGAACAGAGTGGATACTGACATCAAAATCGGAGTTGAAAACAGGATCCGCGTAGTTATAGTAAACAAGGTGGCTCTTTAGTGTCACAAACAATAAGCATTTTGCAACTCTTCATCCAATTCATTAAGTTCATTAATTAATTCCGTTACATTAAAAATAATTTTATTCTTTAAATATTCTATTTTTGTAAATGTTTCATTACTATAAGGATCCTTTTTGATTATCTTCAAGACTTCCTTTGATTTTTTACATTTCAATGTGGTAGCCCAGACATGCCCACCGAATGTTCCTTTGCCTGTAATTACGGTTGCATAAAGTTTGAATAAAAATTCTTCCTTTCTTTCATCCTCTTCTAGAGCGCTCTTTCCATTCTCTTTTCCAATTAAAATGGCGATATCACTTTCAAAAGAGGTTGGAATGTTTGAAATATTAAGGCTCTCAATAGTAGTTTTTAGTGCTATAAAATGTTCCCTATAGTTCTCCAAATGTGAAATTATTTGTGGCATATTTGTATTGAGAATCTCATCTCTTTTATATATAAAAACTAAATTTTCATCTTTTAAACGGAATCTGTTACTTTCTTCACAAATTCGAATAAATTCACACCCATCGAATTTAAGATTTAAATTTATAGCTTTATTCTCTAAATTAAGAATATAATCTCCATTTTCGAAATATAGCTTTATATACTTTGCATAGTCCCTCAAAGGTCTAACTACTTTTTCAATAATTTTTTCTGCATTTTCTCTTTTAAAGTGATTCTCATCTTCTGAATTTTCAATTTTTTCATTTGAAAGACTGGTGAAAGTTTCATGAATCTTTGAGCTCTGAGGCTCAGGAATTATTTTTCTTAATTTACCAATCATAGGTTTCTGGTTACTCTCAGCTATCTCTCCTTCTTCCTTTTGCGTGCTTACGGATGATGAGCAATATTTTGGTGTTATGAGCCTCAGTTCCCCAATGTCTGGCTTTATGACAAGTTTTTGATATGTAAGACGAGCATAAAGTTCATCATAAGTTTCATCATTAATTTCCTCCATATTAAGCACGTAATAAGTGGCACTTTTAAGAATTGAAGGAATATATTCTGAATCCTCAGGAGAAAACACAATAGGTATACACTTATTGTTAGCTTCGGAGTAGTATAGTTCTTGTGTTATAATTGCACCTTCCCACTTTACACCCCTGCCTTTTCCAATTTCATCCTTACCCTTAAACCTTTTTTCATAGTTTTCCGTACAGACGATTAGGACAAAATCAGCTTCTTCGATTTGATTGATCATCCACTGAATCCATCCTTTTGGAGGAGAAGTTTCGTACTGATCTATATTACAATCAACTCCTTCTCTACGCAAATGTTCTGAAAGCCGGAACACATTTTCTTTATGCTTATTAGAATCATGACTGTAACTTATGAAAACCCTAGGACTATTTGGAACATTATCACACTGAGTCTCATTTAAATTAGTATACATTTTAAGGAACTCTTGTTCTCCCGATGTACTCATGCTCTTCTCTCATCGCTTTTAATTTCATGGACTGACAGTAATTTTTCTAACAATATCTAATGCAAATTATGATATAAGTTTAATACTATTTTACATATTAAATTTATTGCTAGTAATCTAACGTCCATCGTAAAAAACAGGTTAGAAATATAGGTCGAGAAACTTAATTCAACTAGAAGGTTTCAGTACTATTGATCTATCTCATCCCTTGCCAATCACTCCTAAGAAACCAAAGCTAAATAGCAAAACTCAAAATATATAGAATATATCCAAAAACTATATAACAAATTTGGTTTATTTATATTTTGGAGGTACAAAGTGATTCGATTCAAAAAATACCCAGGATCCATACAACTCTTATTTTCAACAAAAAAGCTTCGTCTCGGAGTGACCTCTTTCTCAATCGATGCACTTGTACTTCCAGACAGATCTCCTTATGAGCTGCAGATTGCTCTCGTCTGCAGCTCACAAGATCAAAATAGCAAATCAACAATTGCGTAATAAGTTATTACAGTTCAGTGATCTCAGCTTCATTCTTATTTCAAAGGAATTTGAAGAGTTTATTGTATTTATGCTTGCTGACGTGGTAAATGACTGGAATTGCTGAGGTTCTGTGACCTGCACAGACATTGAGAGCCTAAAATAAACACCATGGAAACACTTAAATATTTTTAACACTGATATTCGTATGCAGACCTATTTCCTAGGTTTGGTCTGTAATCATAAGGGGCAGGTCTTATTCTTTCCCTGCCCCTCACAAACCCGTTGGCGGGGTTGCTCTTCCCCGACTACTTATATCTTGTTTTTTGAGTAGAATTTTGGAATAAGTTTGTAGAACAAGTAAAGTCACTAAAATAAAACTCAGTAAAAAACTTAACACTTTGGCACTAATAAAATGGCGCTTTCGTAGTGAGCATCTGAATTTCTGTAAACATCGGCGAGCAGGTTAAAAATCGGTTCGTCATCCAGATTACGAGTATTTTTTGCTTCTTCTAGCCACCTAACTCCATTTACACTTTGAGCCACAGATAGGTGATTCCAATTCATTAATTAGTAAAATTCACACAATTATTGTATCAGTGCTATTATTTTTCTCAATAGCAATAATCAAAATATATATAATATATTCAAAAACTATATGATAAATTTGGTTTATTTATATTTTGGAAGTACAAAGTGATTCGATTCAAAAAATACCYAGGATCCATACAACTCTTATTTTCAACAAAAAAGCTTCGTCTCGGGAGTGACCTCTTTCTCAATCGATGYACTTGTACTTCCAGACAGATCTCCTTATGAGCTGYAGATTGCTCTCGTCTGCAGCWCACAAGATCAAAATAGCAAATCAACAATTGCGTAATAAGTTATTAAAGTTCAGTGATCTCAGCTTCATTCTTATCCTCTTTTGTTTCATCCATGTTAAAGCTATTTCCACAAGTTGTCTCAAAACTACATTTGATTCTACAAATTGGATAATGTGCTGTACTTCAAGGCAAATATATATCTGAATTCCAGAATAATTTTCAATCTAAATTTAAAGTCAACAATTCCAATTATCCAATTGTAGAAATGGGTCGAGTTTTGAGACAACCTAACAGATAAATTATTAGAATAGCGGGAATCCAAAATATGACAATTCCAAGATCAATATAATTTCACTGGTACCTATTATTCATTGACCTCAATCCTTTTTCAAAGAAATTTGAAGAATTTATTTCAGTCGAATGCCCCGCTAGCTTGCTGCGGGGATGGAAACTTCCCCGGTAACCGTTGATGATTATATTATTTGTCAATTCCATTTTTCGGTTGTTAACTTCTGCTCAAACTAAGCCGTTTAGGGTTATTATTTTCTTTAACGGAATTTCGAGCGGTGGCGCGTACATACCCGTTGCTTGCAGCGGGGTTCGCCAGCGCAACTTTGATTATTTTAAATTGTATTTCTCCATTTACTCATTTATTTGAACCTTATATATTCAGTAAAAGTTTTCCTTCTTGTTTTTGGTACGGTTTTGAAAAACCAAAAACAAGACAAACTTACCGCCCAAGGTAATGAGGAGATCAATAGTCAAAAAAGGTGGGGTAAACTACTTTCATTTCTTTGTGCCTGTTATTCGAAGAATTTCATGTGTGTTTTGGTAGTAACAAATGAGATCCCAGATAATCTCAATACTAAATTTTTGGAAATTTCTCCAAAAACGATAGTGAAAAATTATTCATTTCAAGAAGACATCTCCGGAAAGACAGTTATATTATCTTTTGAGTCATAATATTCTTTATGAGTACTCCATTAAAACTTGAATATGTCCAATTAGATAAAATTGATGAAAGAATTCTATTACTAGGTGCCGGTTTTAGTAAAAATTTTGGAGCTCCGTTAGCAAATGAAATGTGGTATTTAATATTTAATCATAAGGAAATTCAGTCAAAACCACGAATTAGAGAATTTATGCTAAATAACTTTGACTATGAAGACGTTTACAATTCTGTATTAGAAGGTTTTGAAGACAAAACGGGACTATTTGGCGAAAAATACTCATTTATCGAATTCAAAGATGATGAAAAAGATGCTATCAGGGAAGCTACAAACTTTGCATATGGGTACATTGATCACGTTTTCAGCCAATTTATGGAATATACGGAAAACTCCACAAAAGACGAAACGCGACAAAAAGAGATACTTACAGGTGTTTCTCAATTTATATCTCTTTTCCAGCAAGTTTATGATTATTTGACAGCTGATGAAAATGCATACTGTTTCGCCAATGGAGATAAGTTAAAGGTGTCCTCAGGTAAAAACTCTTTCATATTTACTCTCAATCAAGATTTATTTTTTGAAAAATGTTACCAAAAAATTTGTACTGAAATGGATTATCAAAAAATTTGTATCCCAGGAATTAAGGAAGAAAATGGTTCTGATTTAGTTAAGTTACCAAGCGAAGGTAAATTATATAGCAATAATATTTTGTCAAACGAAAATTTTTTCCTAATAAAGCTTCATGGTTCATATAACTGGCAAGGTATTGACGGCAATAAAGCAATGGTTATTGGAAAAAATAAAATCAATCAAATCAATAAAGAACCTCTCTTAAGCCTTTATTTCGAAATCTTTAAAAAAGTGCTCTCCCAAGACCAACATCGATTGCTTATAATAGGTTATGGCTTCGGCGACGATCATATCAATCATGTAATCTCGGATTCCATAGCAAATCATGGACTAAAAATATACATTCTTTCACCAGGATCAATTGAAAAATTGAAAGATAAAATAACAAAAGATAGCGAAAATTCTATTACGCTAGAAGAACATGAAAATTTGGTTACTATCTATAAAGGAATTTCAGGTTACTTTCCTTATACAGAGATTTTTACAGGAAATGATACTCTCGATAAACCAATAAAAGAGTACTTTAAAAGCGTTTTCTTAGACGATGATAAATAAAGACTCTTCGCCATTTCCTATGGATAAGATGATTTTTAATTAGTGAGCATCTGAATTTCTGCAAACATCGACGAGCAGGTTAAAAACCTGTTCGTCATTCAGATTACGAGTATTTTTTGCTTCTTCTAGCCACCTAACTCCATTTACACTTTGAGCCACAGATAGGTGATTCCAATTCATTAATTAGTAAAATTCACACAATTATTGTATCAGTGCTATTATTTTTCTCAGTATTATTTAAGTAGATGCTACTACTTATTATATCCAGGAACGGGAACATATTCTCATAACTGTATTAACCAACCCAAGTATATACACCACCACCCCCGTTCCAAAAAACGGTTCTCATCGTCGCCGGCTATCAACCCTCTTTTCATATTCTTCAAAAAAGATAAGTGAATAAAAACACTGTGGATAGGCTCTAAATAGATTGTAAACCCGAACAGTGGGAAATTTATATTATGCCCTTATTTCGAAGGGTTAATTTATCCATTTTAATATGACATCAGCATTACGAGCAGGCGCTTTAAGGTTCTGCTTTGCTGGGTATCCGAAGATCAGCGGCGCGATAAGCTTATGACCCTCTGGCACTCCTACCTCCTTCAGGAATTCCATATCGTAGCCCAGGCCTTCAGCCAGACCTATCCAGCAACTGCCGATTCCTAAAGATTGAGCTGCAAGCATCATATTCTCAGCGGCTAGAGAACAGTCATGCTCATTGATAACATTGGGAGACGCAAACAATAAAATGAGAACAGGCGCTTCATAGAAGATTCGAGTTGCCGGTTTCGATAAAAATTGCACAAATTTTGCCAGCTCTGGGTTTTCGGTATCTTTGTATGCAGCAAGGAAAGCTTTCTTAGCACGGTCATCATATTCCTCGATGAGCTGCTTATTTTTTATGACCACAAACCGCCATGGCTGCTTATTCACGGCTGTGGGGGCATATGTTCCCGCTCTTATAATCTCTTTGATTATTTCGTCAGAAACCTCTTTATCAGAAAAATTGCGCACAGATCGACGCTGGTAAATATTGTCTAGCACTGCATTTAAAATATTTTCTCCGGTAGTTATGCTATTGTCGGTCAAGAACTCACCATTAACAGAATAAAGAGCGAATCTATTTAATTGCTATCTCAGATTAAAAACAACGTTTATCGATGTTGTATCCTGAAATGATTTTGCAAGTTCAAAACCATTTGGAAGTTCAATATACAATACAACAACAAGCGACGTAAAAGGTTAAACGCTGAGTAAACTCCAGTTCATTTGGTATTTTGGAACGATTATGTAAAAGAAACAAATATTGAAGTTAAATTAAAATATTAGGTCATCTGGATACGATATTAACGTAATAAGAGAAATCAAAACACGAAATCAAAACACGAAATCAAAACACGAAATCAAAACACGAAATCAAAACACGAAATCAAAACACGAAATCAAAACACGAAATCAAAACACGAAATCAAAACACGAAATCAAAAAACAAAATAAATTCAGGATAAAACACTCTCATTTTATATAGTTTAAGATTTAAAGCACACCGGATTTTCAGTTTAACTTAAATATGTCTTAACGTACGTTGTAGGTCAGATTTTTAAAAATAAGTACTGAAATTAAGTTAACAAAATTTCACTAATCAAGCTGTCTCAAACCTACAGTCAATTCTACAATTGAGAGAATTCATCCTGCTTTAAGGCAGATATATAACTGAACTTTAGAGTAACTTCCGGTCTGATTTTAAAGTCAACAATGTCAAGTTAATTATCTAATTATAGAAATGGATCGAGTTTTGAGACCGTCTGTACTAAAAAATTTTAGAAGATATTACTAAAAATGGCTTGAATTTTTAGAGGTAACAAGTTGGATAATATTACTAAAAACAATCGGCTTCTTTGGATTGATATAATTCGAATTATTGCAATAATTGCCGTCGTAGCTATTCACGTAGAAGATTCGTTTATTTTTTACTGGAATAAAATCCCACTTACAGATTGGTGGGCATCAAACATATATAACGGATTCATACGGTTTCCGGTGCCCATTTTCCTCATCTTAAGCGGTTATTTGTTGCTGGATAAGCAAGAAGATGACAAAATATTCTTTTCAAAACGATTTAGCAAGGTCGTTATACCTCTAGTGGCATGGTCAATGATATATTGGGTATTCAAGAATAATTTTAATGTGCTTAGCTTATTCACTGCTAATTTTGTGCAGCAATTATTTGCTAACAAAATATATTTTCATTTATACTTCCTCTATGTAATCATCGGATTATATCTCATTACTCCTTTGCTACGCAGAATCCTGGTGCATGCAAGTGCTTATGATGTACGTTATTACTTGGTATTGTGGCTTTTCTTTGTACCCATAAGTAGCTTATTAGGATTACTCGGATACAGAAATGGAATACCCTTAGTGGCTGCAACCTGGGATTTTGGTTTTTTTTTCATAGGCTATGTAATTAAAAAAACCAGGATAACTAAGAAAATAGTATACTTATCCAGTCTTATGGTTATAGTTTCAATAGTAGTTACGATCATTGGGACCTATTATCTTACTGGTCGGAGTGAATATTTTTACGGTTCGGTTCATGTTTTGTTTGCCATAACATCAGTAACTTATTCGCCATGTCTGTTTATATTGATAAAGGCGATATTCAGTCGCTTTTCAGTAGGTATAGGGTCGGCATCTGGTAAATTAATAAACGCAATTGGTAGAGCAACTATGGGAATATACCTTGTCCATCCAATGCTATTACATTTTATATTACACGGAGTGTCAGGGATACGTTTGTTATCGGTAAAGGTATTAAGCCCAATCGTATCAATTCCGTTGGTGACTTTTTTACTGGTTGTTTTATCATTTATTATTGTGTTTTTTTTACAAAAAGTACCTTTACTTAAAAAGATTGTTCCATAACCTCTGATGGTATATTTTGTTTAATTGTTTACACTTTTACATTTTACAGTAAAAACATACACACTTTTACTTTTGACCTTGAAACCAGAGCTTCCCACTTATTCACCCTTTCCAGAACATGAGCATTAAGAGTAAACGGGTTATCTGATTTGGCATTCTGCTTCACGTAAAACACCTTTAGAAAACCCTAATGAATAGATAATTGAAGTAGTCATGTTATGGTTAACAGATTTCTTAACCGAATACAGATGAAAACTGATTCAAAGAGATTATCTTCTTAAAGAGCTTGTTTTCTTAGAGATTATTTTCTTAAAGAATTCTTTCTCAAATATCGATTTTTTCGGTTTATGGGTTCAGCTTCAAGGCTGTGAATATGCCTTTCAATCGCTTTCGAAGAGTGAAGGAAAGAGAGTGTATATTCAGAAAGGACAATTCTGGTGCCTGAGATATACTGCTTCAAGAGTCCTCTGGCAGTTAGCTTATCGACCTGTTCAAGAGAAACGATAGCAAGATACATAAGAAGTCGAATGAAAAATACAAGATGAAGCACAAGCATCTTAACCCAGGGACTGTCCGAACTTATCGCCATCCCACAGATCCAGCTGCAAAGCCTGAGTGAATATGAAATAAGCCTGCTTTTATAAAAATTCAAAAGCAGTAGGAGGAGTATAAGAAAAGATAGACCTCCAGCTATGAGATATATTTCATACGTTGAATCCATAAGAGTCACAAACCCTTACTTTCTGTTACTATTTTAATTTATGCACTTTTATTCGTTCTTAGGAGCGTATGAGAAAGTTAAGAAGTTGCAACTGGAATTTACAGTGTTAACTCAGGAACAGGCTTGATCCAGCTAATGACACATACAGGAAATAAAAATAGTCTGATAGGATGACCGGAAAAGTGAAAATCCGACCGACAAAAAAGATTTCTGCCCCTGCGTCCCTGTACCCCACTTTCAGCAGATGTTTCAACATCACATTACTTTTGGGATAGGCTCATTCAAAAATTCAAGAATTTTCTGTATCTGCTAAATGTGGACATTTTTTTAGAACTAGATAAGCGTACATCAACGCTGCTAGCCACCCACCAATCGCCCCCAACTGGATCCAATCTCCTGAAATTGTATATAATTTCACAATGAGTACGATATTAAGAACTGAGCCTACCATCACGAGGATATGTAATCTTTTTTCAAAGCGGACAGTAACTTGCATTGGTCCTCCCTTTTTTCGTAATGTTATTCTTTATTCTTTTAAGCGTATTACTATTTCTATTTTTTCTGGTCTCGCCGGGAGTTAATACCAAATCTTCTGTTATCGGCTCTTCGCTGTTTTTTGTGTATAACCATCACAAAATCCAACACGGCCGTGAATTGAAATTCATCTTACCCACGATAATGACGAGGAGCCATAACTGTTTTCATATCTGAGATCTCTGCTTTTTAAAATCTGAATGAAATCTTAAAATCAATATCAATAGGCATATTTTTCGTACGCTGAATAGATACATAAGATAAATATAACCAATAAGGCAAGTAACAAAATGAATAGTATAACCGATAGAAGAATAATCACTATGGATTTTCTCATGCTTACATTATGTACAATCATACCACCCACAATGTTGAGATATACATAGTAAATTCCAGCGATGAAGTTGAGAATAGGAATCCAGGCAAGTACCGCCGGAGCATTTGTATAAAGCATAAAATTCACAGTACTATTGTAATTTCCTGTTCCCCCAAGTGCTTTAGAAGCAAGATTGAATGCCTGAGCCATGATGAAGGCACATTGGATACATATAATAAATGGTTCAATAATATTCGAAAATATAATAAAGTTGGATCCCGAATCCTGCATAATGCTTGATGTTAATATGCTAGGCTGAACACCAAATCTTAACATACCGTCGCGGAACAGTGTAAAGAAAAACACGTTTAGGATAATGCTAATTAATGCAAAAATTAGCGGATCAGTGTATCCTTCAGCTGTTTGCATTCTCCTGAAAAAATCAGAAGGTCTCAGCATAACCTCTTTCCAGGTTTTGATATAATTCATAGTTATCTCACTTTGAAATTTTAGATACAATTGAGGTTCTATTATTTCTCGATTAAATTTCTCATTTTTCAATAATATTAGATAATAATATTTATTTTACTAAAAAATTTGGTTAAATCAATTTAAATTCAATTTAATGAATTTTTCTAACATTAATTTTAATTATGGTACTTTTTAGTTGTGTAATAGTGAAAAATTCTCTAGTTAAACTTTCAACATGTAATTACTATTTTATTTTCACTCAATTTGTAAAAGAAAATCACATAAAATAATTTTTTAACAATAGGTATCTTTAATCAGACTTTTATCACTGAATTCTAATCACTGAACTCTATATTCCTCTCTATATCCATCTACATTTTGCGATTCTATTTTAAAGCCCTATGATATGATTTTTTGGTGAAATAAATTATTTTAAGCAATTTTTTTGCTTTTAATGCCATTTCGTTGATTTTGGTAAAACTTCAATTGAACTCAAAACGTTATAACTTTTACACACTTTTATATTCCTTATCCCCAAAATATCTAACAATTTATATTTCAATAATTGAGTGCCGTCCATCTCACCCAAAAGCGTATCAGTCCAGTTTCGCTTGTAAGCTTGACGACTCATGCGGTGGTTCATTTTTGATTATTCATGGCATTCTTATCCTGGCAAATTTCCGGATTAAGTATCTCTTTCTAATTATATTAACCACCATTCTTACTGGATTTTATAGCCAAAGGAGTAATGTCAAAAAATAGATAATGAAAGAAAACCAATTATCTATGAGGAATAATTATTAGACGTTTTTCAGCGCCTGATACCGATACTTAAAAATTAATACTCAAAAGGGAAATGAGGGGGAAAAATTGGAGAAAAAATTTAAGATTTTACTGACTATTGGGACTTTACTGCTGTTAATGGGCGTGCTCCTTACTTTTACCAGAGACCCACTTTTGTGGGGGACAGGGACCGTAACTGCACTATTCATGATTCTGCTTTTCAGGATAGACCCTCTAAGTCCGAATGAGTAATGGGAAAAAGAGGTCCAGAGCCACAATTCTTTGACGTTGCCTGTCCGAACAAAAACTGCAAGCTCTATAGGCTTACTGGTCAAGGCAATATTACTGGGACTGGAACTTACATAAGTCGTGGGAAAAAATAAGAAGATATCTTTACCAACATTGCGGCAAAGTATTCAATGACCATACAGCCACTTTTTATCATGATCTTCGCAAAGATGAGCAAATTATTGATTTAGCTTTACAAATGTATATGAAAAAACAGTATTTTGTAGAGAAGTTAGTTGAGTTGCTTAATAAATATCTTTCAGATAAAATTCCTTTTTTTGTCAAAATGGGTTGAACCTTTATAAATATGTTATTTTTAAACAATTTGGAGTTTTGAGGGAGTGGCCACGAACCGGGAAAAAATACACCTGCAAAAGGGGCAGGAATTGTGGACTCAATTGTATGTTATATGTCGTGCTCTTTAAAAGCCTGTAAAGAAATAAAAGATTCAAAAACCGACTCAGCAACAGCTATTGACAGATATAAATATTTTAAATCTAGTTAAGAACTACCGCAGGGTTCAAAGCTCTTACTTTGTTCTTCTTAGTAACCTGCGTTGCTACTTACAGCCTGCCAGATTCTCTTTGATAGCTCGGAATACTGAGCTTTTGGGTCTCCTATTTTCTGAATAAAAGAATTTGCGCCATTCTCAATTGCCTGGTCCATAAGTTCGTCTCTACCCACACCTGTAAACAGGATGAAGGGAGTGTCAATCCTTTTGTCACGAATAGTTTTCAAGAGCGTGATGCCGTCCATTAAAGGCATATCATAGTCTGAGACTACCACATCATAGGAGTTTTTCTCCAGCCTCTGAAGGGCTTCCCTTGCAGAGTCTACAGTATCCGAGGTTATATCATGAAAGACTTCTAAGAAGGTTTTTGATAGCTCCAAAAACAAAGGGTCATCATCTACAAGCAGTATTTTCACGGGGATCTTCTCCTGAGGTTAATTATCTTGCAACCTTCTTGTGGATCATTACGCCACTTATCATCTCCTATGTACCAAAATTGCACCCACAACTACCACTAAATGCTATTAGTATAAATGTCTTAATTAATATAAAAAGTTATCTTTTATAAAATGTTATTTTTTACTTCATAAATGGGAGTTTGAAAGAAAAATTAAGGTATGGGAAGAAGTAAAAAAGTGTTTTTTAAGAAAATAATGAATAAAAACAAAAAATGAAGAATAAACAACAGAGATAAAAGATAAACGAAAAAAGAAGGGAGTTATCCCTGATTAATGAAGCTATCCAATTCTTTTTTCAACATCTGGCTAAGGATTTTTCCGTCAACAGTGCCTCTGTATTCTTTCATGACAATGCCCATTAGGGGACCAAGAGCTGCCGGACCTTTTTCCTTGATAAAGTCTCCTCTTTCCCTGACGGTTTTCTTAATGAAGTTTTCGACTTCTTCGGGGTCAAAAGCACTGAGTCCGAGATTTGAGATCGCTTCCGGCGCGTTCAGTTCAGGCTCTTTTGCAAGAGCGGCCAAAAGGTCCTGGATTGCTTCTTTTGCGATTTCCTGATTTGAAATAGCGGCAAAAAGTCCTTTGAAATGCTCATCCGTAAGGTTTTCGGTCTCTACCCCGTTTCTCCGGATTTCAGGAACGATCCCTACAAGAGTTCGGGCAATGAGGGTTGAGTTTACATTTTCATCTTTTTTGTAAATCTCTATCAGTTCCTCAAAGAGAGGGAGATGCCTTGAATATGCTATTTTTTCAGCAAGCTCTATATTCAGGCCATTTTCGGAGACAAAACGTTTCGCTCGTTCAGTAAGGAGTTCGGGAACCTCAATTGAATCGAAGTATTCCTGCGATATTTCTATTTGAGGCACATCGGTTTCAGGGTACATCCTTGCAGCACCAGGAAGGGGACGCATATAGGCGGTGTTTCCATCGGGAAGAGCTTTTCGAGTCTCTTCAGGAATTCCTTCAATAGCTTCTTTTGCTCTTTGAATAACCGCTTCAATTGCGAGCCTGGCTTTTTCAGGTTCGTCCGCAACCATTATTACGGCATCCCCTGCAGATGCGCCTATCGCATCCCGGACAGTCTTGACTTCTTTTTCGGTGATCCCATAGTTGGGAAGTTCGTCGGTGTGGAAAATCCCTCCAACGCCCGCAGTCTTTGCCCTGTCTGAAAATTCGGTCCCAAGTCTTCTTCCTGGCTGCACTTCTTTGCCTACCATCCCATCGAACTTCCTGAGAAGGGCCGCAAGAACTGCACCTTTTTTCACACCTTTTTGCAGGACCTTGGATTTCGTGTCTACGAAAAGTCCTGTTATGTCGTAGATTTCCTCGCAGACGAAAGCTTTTCTCTCCATAAGCTCCTGCCTGATAAAAAGAAGATTTAACTGCCTTTCAACTTCCCTGCGGACAATATCTTCTATAAGGTCAAGCGCCTGAACACCTTTTATTTCGACTCTTGCGCCTTCGGCAATTGAGATATTTACATCCTGCCTGATCGTGCCAAGTCCTCTCTTTACTTTCCCTGTAGACCTGAGGAACATTCCTATCTGCTCGGCGACTTCCCTTGCTTGGCGAGGAGACTTGATATCCGGTGCTGTTGCGATCTCCACAAGCGGGATTCCCAGCCTGTCCAGGGAATAAATGATCGAGTCTCCGATTTCCTCTACTTTCTGGGCAGCTTCTTCTTCCACACAAAGGCTGTCAATTCCGCAACGCCCCTGGGAGGTTTCAATAAATCCATCACTTGCAAGAAAAGCAGTCCTCTGGAACCCGCTTGTGTTAGACCCGTCTACCACAATCTTTCTCATAACATGCATCTGGTCGACAGGCTTCATGTTGAAGAGTTTTGCAATCCCGAGAGAAATGTCCAGGGCTTCCTTATTGAGTTCTCTTGGAGGCTCTTCATCATTCTCTATAAGGCAGGTCGTGTCATAAGCCTTATAGATATACTTCCTCCGGATCTTGGTCTGCTCCACCGCAGCCCTGTCTTTTTCTCCCATCTCACTTTCCGTAGCCCTGAGATACCTGAAAAACTCGAAGTCCGAGTCCTTGACATCCCTTATAAGGGTCGGACACCTGCAGAACAGCTTCTCCTTCGAATCCAGCTGCTGGTGAATTTCAAGTCCGGCTTTCAGCCCAAGTTCACTATAATCATATTTTTCCATATTTTCACCCGAATCTAAGCAGGAAGCGCCTTAATTCTCTTTAATTTTAATTGAATTCCCTTAAACTTTCCTTGTAAACTTTCCTTGAATTTCCTTAAACTTTCCTTGAATTTCCTTAAACTTTCCTTGAATTTTCTGTAAACTTTCCTTGAATTCCCTTAAACATTCCTTGAATTTTCTGTAAACTTTTCTTAATTTTATTTAATTTTTATTATTCTCTTCAGCCCTTTTTAATTCTCTTTCAAGTCTTATCTTTTAAATCCAGCTCTTTTTGTTCTCCTTTCGGTTTTAAGCCCTTCGGCTAATTACTTCCTCTTTTCTTTTATAACCTTTTTGCGCCCGATTCCTTTCTTAGCTTTTTTAGGTGCTGCACTGGCAATTTCAATTGTTATTGATCAATTGTTGAGTAATTGAATAATTATTGAGTAGGAAATTAAATGTAAAAGGCATTATAAAATGTATAAAGGTATCTCTGTATATAAGAGTGAATCTAAAAGTGAAGCAATTGAATTGACTCGCGAAGTAATAAAATCAGTAAATAAGTAAAGAAGTGCTGGCTGCTCCCGGGTAGATTAATTCTTCTCGAAAATTATTTTTAGCATTGAAATTATTTTTAGTGTTGAAATTATTTTT
This sequence comes from Methanosarcina sp. DH1, assembly GCF_020804205.1. Taxonomy (NCBI): domain Archaea; kingdom Methanobacteriati; phylum Methanobacteriota; class Methanomicrobia; order Methanosarcinales; family Methanosarcinaceae; genus Methanosarcina; species Methanosarcina sp. DH1. Next base: position 54,622 of record NZ_WJBJ01000033.1, read on the forward strand.
AGCGTTGATCTGTACAAAAAATCTCGTATCCTCTTTAAATTCAATCGAGAATTTTCCAACTTGATAAATGTGCAACAATTTTATCATATTGTCATAAAATTGAATTCATCGCTTGAAGTTGTTTTTAAATTGAGTTAAATTTTTAAATTTTCAGCAAACACCTGAAATTTACTTCTATCTATAAAACTTCTATCTGTAAAATTTGAAGAAGATGCCCTTTTTTCCGTGGTTGAAACTCCACTAAATTTGAAGAGAATTCCATTAAAAAGAAAAACAGTAAAGAAAAAAATTTACTGAACCTTTACATAAATCGTTCAAATCTTTCCTTTTTCGCTTTACAGATAGGACAGACTCCAGGCGGTTCGTCCATGGCACAGAGATATCCGCAAACCTTACATCTCCACACCGGTTTTGAAAGTTTCCCTGTAAATTCCATAGTCTCCATCATCTCGGATCTTTTCTTTTCTTCGGCTCTTTCGGCGTCCCTCTGTTCTTTCGGAGGGCGCCTTTCAGGAATCGATTCTACGCTTCTTTCTCCCCGGCTAACCTCGTCTGAAACGTAAAGCGCACAGTAACAGGCTCCGTAATCGTTCAGGTCAGGGTCTCTATAGTAGCAGGGACAGACAATATCCAGGTCCTCTTCCAGGTTATTAGCAGAAAGCCTACAAGGGCAGGACCAGTAGCCGTACCGCCGTTCATTCTCGAGCAGGCCCCGTACAAGATCCTTTGTGAACTCAACGTCAGGGTTAAGGTGATATCCCGATTTTTCAACCTGATTGTTCAAACGCTTATAGACTTTGTCCACCAGTTCTTCGGTTATATCTTCTTCAGCGGCTTCTTCTTTCAGCCCAATTCCCCCTTAAACAAAAATTTTTGAGAAAAAGTTTTATCGATAACTTTTTCAAAAAAAGTTTTTATCAAAAACGAATTATTTCCTACAAAATCTTCAGTCTGATTTATCCCTGAAATCCAAGGGCTTCACGGATTTCTTTTTCTCTAAAACCCACGATCGCTTTTTCCCCATTTATAACAGTTGTCGGGAAAGAGGTTGAAGGGTTGAAGTGTTTTACTTCCTCAACAGCCTGGTTTTCTTCTTCTCCTTCAAGCTTATCCACGTATATAAAATCGAAATCTACACCAAGATCAGTAAGCAGTTTCTTTGTCCTTTTACACCATACGCAGGTGCTAAGGCCATACATTACAATCTTACCCTTGTCAATTCCGGAAATGTGATCTCCTTTTTCTTTATCCAGAGTAGATACATCCATTCTGTTAAACCCCCGGCTACGATGAAGTTATGGCAGTATGCCTATGAGTTACTTTACCTTGAAAGCGCGTTTTTATCTGAGCCTGCAGACAAATTGAAGCTCTGCCAGGCTGCAAGTATTATAAATTGCTTATAAGAAAATATAAACTAAAGTATATAAGTTTAGACATGCCAATAGAAAAGACAAGTAAAATAAGAATTTTCAGCCGGATCGAATTTCACCTTGAAACCCAAAAAAGGTGTGAAGGAAGTGTTATCTGCCCGGCTTTTCAAATTTGAACACCAGTTTTCGTCTACATCTTCAAGCATACGGGATAAGGAATACGAATAATTCTTATTTTATCAAGCCCATCCGGACATACCATTCATAATCGTGGGCAAACCGCTCTTTATCAGATTTTACAAGCTGGCAGAAATATTCTGTTGTCTGGCGATGCATTTCATCCTGATCCGGATACTTTATCTCCCCACGAATCGATTTTGCCAGCTTTTTACCAAGTTCTTCGGCGTCTTCCGCAGCCTGCTCGAGTGCAGAAGGATACATCCCGACTGCAATACCAATGCCACCGACAACGGTAACACCAAGAGTCATGAGCACGCTGTTCATGTATTCTACAACCACATCCGCCTTGCCTCCTCCTGCTGTGGACACTGAGCACCCGAATTTTCCGGTCAGCATCTGGCAATGGATAGCATCCGAAAGTCGGTCAAAAAAAGCTTTCATAGGGGCCGGAACCGAGTTAATATAATTCGGAGCTCCAAAAACAATTCCATCGGTGTTCAGAATTCTGTCAAGAAGCTCCTCAAAGTCATCGATCTGAGGACACTCTCCTGTCGCATAACAGGCTCCGCATCCTGTGCAGTATTCTATACGCAGTTTGTAGAGATCTATCAGTTCGACGTCGGTACCTTCTGACTCCGCGCCTTTGAGCACGGATTTTACCAGTTGAAGAGTCTTGCTTTCATTTCCTTTCGGGCTTGCGTTAATTCCAAGAATTTTCACTATTACCACCTAGATTAAATGGGTTACGCAATAATTACATGAATTACACAGGATTAACGTATTATTTTTTGCCTTTTTCTGGAATACTGGCGTCAGTTACAGGGTTCCTTTTTCCTCTTACGAGGGATGCGAATATTCCAATAATGCAGAAAGCCGTAAACAGCGTGAAAGCATAATGCAGGCTTAAAACGAACTGGGGATAATATTCAGGCGTAATCTCTACGGGACCGATAACAATTGCAAAGATCATCATTGCGATACCCATAGACAGCATCTGGCCAAGAAGCCGCATAGTCCCGTTTATTCCCGATGCAACGCCGTAGAACCTTTTATCGACAGAACTCATGATTGCATTCGTGTTTGGAGATGAGAAAAGCCCAAAACCTATACCAAGAATAATCAGGGTAATAACGAGGCGCCAGAGAGGAGTTGATTCTGTAAGGAAAATTAGAAGGGAGAGCCCAAGCGCAGTAAATGTCATCCCTGCGGACGCAACAATCCGAGGTTCAATCCTGTCAGAGAGCCGACCTGCAATTGACGAAACCATAGCCATGATGACCGGCTGCGCTACCAGGATAAGTCCGGCATGTTCGGGAGTGAAGCCTTTCGTGTACTGGAGATCGAGGCTTAAAAGAAAAGTCACTGCGTAAGTAGCGCTATAATTGATTAGTGCGGATAAGTTCGAAAAGGCAAAGATTCTGTTTTTTGTCAGTAGGCCAATATCAAGAACGGGAAAAGGTGTTCTAATTTCATATAGGGCAAAAATAATTACTCCGAGAGTTCCCATAGCTAAGAGGGCAGCCCCTTTAAAGTTCGGGAGAACTGAAAAACCGTACATTACTGAAACTACCGCTATGCCATATATGACTGACCCTGTCAGGTCGAACTTTTCCCCTCTGCACTCAGCCCATTCACCTTTAATCTTCCATAAGATAAGGATAATTGCTGTAATACCTATTGGAACATTTACAAAGAAGATGCTCCTCCAGCCAAGATACTGCGTCATTGCGCCTCCAAGTAAGGGGCCAACGGAAAGCCCAATGTAAACTGCAGTAATGTAAGTACCAAGAGCTTTTCCACGCTCACCGGGCGGGAAGACTGAGGTAACGATAGCGACACCTGTCCCAAAGATCATTGCACTTCCAATGCCCTGGACGACCCGCACTCCAATCAGCATTTCCGATGAGGAAGCCATAGTCATAATTAAAGACGAAATACTGAAGATCGTAATACCGTAGAGGAAAATCTTTTTCCTCCCATAAATGTCTGCGATTTTTCCGAAAGGGACAAGAAACAATGCTGATGAAAGGAGGTAAGCAGTCGCAACCCAGGAAAGGGCAATAGCATCCATGTGAAATTCGGCCCCAATCGCAGGCAGGGCAATATTTACTGCCGAACCGTCAAAAGGGGTAATAAATCCCGCCAGTATAGCAATAAGAAGCACGACCTGTTTCCCTGTGCCGACAACAGGAGCATCAGGTGTACGGCAGATTTCCGGATCTTTGGCAGGTGATCCGGCGTTATTTGTATCTTTTTTCATGTGTATCACTTATCAGAAGGGTCGTTATCTAAGGCTTGTGTCAGAAAAATCGCAATCGATTTATGCTCAGGATAGATTATTTCAGAGACGATACTCTTCGTCATTAATACTTTTCCTTGTTATGGCTGACTAATCGGTCATTTAGTACAGTTTGTTTGTATTAAACATTACGCTGAAGCAAAGTCTTGAAGCAACCGTTGCGCCGGTTGATCACGCCGATAGGGTTTAGGGATAAGGTTATCAGACTCAAACAGTTCTTGGGGTTTTCGGTCAAGCCTTTTTTGAAAAGGGTTGCGGTCAAGCCTTTTTTGAAAAGGGTTGCAGGCAAGCTTTTTTTAAAAAGGGTTGTGATAACGCCGATAGGGTTTTGGGGATAAGGTCTTCAAATCCAAACGTTTCCAGGGATTTTCGATCAAACCTTTTGAAAAAAAAGGGGTACAATAAATTTGAAAACACAAATTAAACTATTAGAATAGAGTAATAATTAAATTAAGACTACTTAGAATTAAGATTATCCGAAAATTTTCTTTCAGTACTGTTAAAACCGTGTAAGGTTTAAAATAGATTAATGGTTTAGGCGAGGTAAGATCTTAAGGTTAAGTTTATATTTTAAGGCTAAATTTACAACAAGCCGAGGTAATGCAAAACCAGAAAGCCAAATTTAGAAGATGGCTGCGACTCAGTTAAATATATAAAAATTGACAGGTTAAGCCGTTGTTAAACCTATGCTTGTACGAAAATCGTTGATGGATTAACCTATAATTTACCTATGGATTAAACTTAAATTATGCTAAATTATGCCAATATGAAGATCATAGAGGTTATAGACTCACAATGAATGAAATTATTACCTGGATACTAATCATACTCTGCCTGATGCAGTCCGCTATTTTTTCAGGAATGACAATTGGACTTTTCAGCCTTGGTAGACTCAGGCTTGAGATAGAGGCCGAAGCAGGCAGCAAAGAAGCTATCAAAATTCTGCAGATCCGGCGGGACTCGAACTTCCTGCTTACGACACTGCTCTGGGGAAATATTGCTGTGAATGTCCTCATTGCACAGCTTACAGGTTCCGTGCTGACAGGAGCTTCAGCTTTTCTCTTCTCTACTTTCGTGATCACCAGTTTTGGAGAGATCGTACCCCAGGCTTATTTTTCCCGAAATGCTCTGTCACTAGGAGCGAAACTAACCCCTGTAGTCCGGTTCTACCAGACGTTGCTTTATCCGGTAGCCAAGCCTACAGCCCTTATTCTTGACTGGTGGCTAGGCAGGGAGAAACTTGAACTCTTCAAGGAACAGTCCATGCGGATTATGCTCGAAAAGCATATTGAGTCGGGAAAGTCTGATATTGGCACTTTTGAGGGAATCGGGGCTCTGAACTTTCTCTCCATAGACGATGTCAGCATTTCCGATGAGGGCTCGCTAATAGACCAGAGAAGCATAATCTCGCTTCCGGTTGAAAATAACCGTCCGGTATTTCCTCCTTTCAAAAGAGAACCAGCTGATCCATTTCTGCAAAAGATAGAAGCCTCCGGGAAAAAATGGGTAATCATTACCAACCCTCAGGACGAGCCTGTCATGGTTCTTGATGCGGACGGCTTCCTGAGGGATGCAGTCTACAAGAAAGGCCCATTTATTCCGCTTTCTTACTGCCACTTCCCGGTTGTGGTGAGATCTCCCAAAACCAGGCTTGAGAAAGTAATCAGGCAGTTTAAGGTGTATCCGCAATACCCTGAAGACGATGTGATCGATCAGGATCTTATCCTCTACTGGGACCAGGAAAAACGAATTATTACGGGTTCGGATATTCTGGGCCGGCTGCTGCGGGGAATTGTAGTAGAATGTGACCTGAAATCAGGATGTGAACTGCCTGTTCCACCTTCTCAGCCAGGAGTTGCTAGAATAAGAAGTTTGAGAAGAGGGAAGAAGAAAGAAAGCGAAGAGCAGAAAAAAGAATGAAAATAAGCCGAAAAAGAGAGAGTAATTAGAGAATATGCGGAAAAAATTCCGAAAATAGACAAAAAAGCTGTAAGAACGCTCTTCCGTAAAAATACATAAAAAGCAATATATACGAGCGGTTCCTTTCCTAAATGAATTCTGGCACAGAATAATTAGAAATAAAAAAATTATCTCTGTTTGTCAGTCAGGTTTCAGCTATTCAGAGTATTTTTCAAACAATTGGCAGAAAAAAGGATTCAAATGACAATCAAATGTAAAAAATGCAATCATGAAGCCATCATTTTTCAGAAATATTCCGGGATGCACCTTTGCAAGAAACATTTTGTAGAAGACGTTGAAAGGAAAATCAAACTGACAATACGAAAAGAGTATAGTGTCCGTAAAAATGACGTAATAGCTGTTGCTCTAAGCGGGGGTAAGGACAGCTCGGTTGCCCTCTATATAATGCACAAAATTCTGGGTAACAGGCCGGACATTGAAATCGTTGCAATTTCAGTAGACGAGGGAATACAAGGATACCGCCCCCATTCCCTCGAAGTTGCAAAAAGCCTCACGAAGATGCTCGGGGTGAGGCATATCATAAAGTCCTTCACAGAAGTACACGGGGTAACTATGGACGAGCTGGCTGCAATGGACCGGGAAAAAGGTGCATGCAGCTACTGCGGCGTCCTCAGGAAGAATATTCTTAATAGAACAGCGCTTGAAATTGGGGCAACAAAACTCGTCACAGGGCATAACCTGGATGATGAAGCCCAGACGATTCTTCTCAACCATTTAAGGGGAGATGTGGAGCGCATGGCCAGGCTTGCCCCGCCTGCAGCTATCGAAGGCCTGGTCTTGAGGGCAAAACCTCTTAGGAATATCCCTGAGAAAGAAGTGGCACTTTATGCCCTTGTAAATTCTCTCCCTGTGGACTTCAGCGAATGCCCATATGCAGGAGAAGCCCTTCGAGGAGAAATAAGGGAGCTTCTGAACAACTTTGAGGCAAAGCACCCTGGAACCAAATATTCCCTGCTAAGAGGCTTTGACAAGCTTGTAGGAGCACTTATTAAGGAAATGCCGCCCGCAAAAATTGGAAAATGCAGGATTTGTGGGGAGACCTGTACTGAAGATGTATGCCAGGCCTGCAAATTGCTCGGCCGAGCTTAAAAATAGAAAACAAAAGCAGAAATATACAAAAATAAGGCTCTTCGTTGTTTTGTGTGGTTATCCTCGCAATGTCTTCATAAAAGCCAATGCGGCTTCGAATTAAAAATCATCTTATCCATAGGGAATGACGAATAGCCAAAAATAAAAATAAAAGCCACAGCCTCTCAGAACTAACTTTTCAATAGCTTCTCAGAATTAACCTTTCAAAATTGATCTTTCAGAAATTATTCTTCAAAATTGATCTTTCAGAAATTATTCTTCAAAATTGATCTTTCAGAAAGATCTTCAAGAAACAAACCTCTAGAAAAGACCTTTCAGAAAGATCTTCAAGAACCAAACCTCTAGAAAAGACCTTTCAGAAAGATCTTCGAGAAACACACCTCTAGAAAAGACCTTTCAAAAACTAATTTTCAGAAGCTATCCGGGTCGGAGAGCAGATCTGAAGGGTCATAGAGCTTTCTTCCTTTTCTGGTAAGGTAGAGGCGTGTCCACAGGACAGCTGTGAGAGGCTGCAGAATAGCAATTGGAACCAGAGATGTAATTGCTGTAAACAGGATGTTTCCCGTGTCTACAAATTCGTTGACATATCCATCGATTAGAGCTAGTCCTATAGTGATTATCCAGATCAGGAAAACGTCCAGCTTATTATTCGTGAAGAAACGAAAACCTTCACCTAAAGCCTCAAGGGGTCCAAGATCGTCAATCACAAGGGCATAACTGCTGAGGGAAAGTACGAGATTGAGAAATATAATATAAGCGATCCAGAGAATGAATCCTATACCTAGCGCTAACATGCCGTTTACCGAGGCTTCCGGATTTTGAATAAACGTATTCAGGTCCCCTATTGCAAAGGCACCGGGCACTATAAATATGATTCCTACAAGCAGAAGCAGGTTAATCAACAGGACTGCAAGGAAAAGTCTGACGGTGTTTTTTGAACTCGAAGCCAGCATATCAAAGATCCCGGTATCACCTGTTTCAGAGGCCTTTTTTGCCATCCCTATTGCTCCTGCTGTGAAGAAGGACTGCACGAGCAACGCAAACAAGAAAAACACGAAAATCAAAAACAAGGACAAACCGAGGTTCTCAGAAAAACCATTCCATAATATTGAAAAAATTTCCTTGTTGGAAAGGGTTGCAGGATCGATAATACTTCCTGTATTTGAGGTAAAGAGCAAAATGCCCATCAAGCCAAAGAAAAGAACATAAATAACCATATTAATCAGAAAATTAAGGATGAATGGAATACAGATGTTTAAATTTCTAAACCAGCTGTAAAATCCTCTGTTAAGTATTGTCCCAAAATCTTCATACATGTGCTGTAACCTTCCACTTATAAGGGCAGTGCTCCTGCATTTCTCTTGCAAACATACCCTAAGAGATTGCAAAAGTATAGCTGGTATGCAGGCTCACATATACCATTTTTGAATACATATGCAGAAGATAAATATATAATCTCTTATTTTCGGTACAAAGGTGATAGCAGTTGAAGGCCAGGTGAAAGCCAGGTGAAAGCCAGATGAAAGCCAGGAGAAGGCCAGAGAAAGGCCAGGTGAAAGCCAGGTGAAAGCCAGGTGAAGGCCAGAGAAAGGCCAGGTGAAAGCCAGGTGAAAGCCAGGTGAAAGTCAGTTTAATACTATAGTTAATCTGTCTGTTCTTCTGAACGCACATGATATTCTTCGAATAACATGCACACCAATGAAAGTGCTTGCAGATGGCAACATTTTCATGCTAATATCCTAAATACCCTAAATACCCTAAATCTCCTACTCATCAAACTGGAATCCTACGTGAGTCAACCTCTATTTTTTTAAACTTCCTTTTAGTTAATTTTTTTTCTTTGTCAGGATAATAATTTTTAAGTAATTTATAATATATTCCAGTTTCCAATTAAAACTCTTATTTTGCGATTTTTTGAGACATATAAATTTATTAAACTCAAATGTGTACGTTATAATATACCTTATATATCAAAAATAATAAAATGATCTTAAATTGGAGATGTAGGAAATGAAAAATCGTTTTATTGCATTATTATTATCACTTTTTATATTTATAACAGGATCTGGAATAGGTGCTGCAGCTAACATAACAGTACACAACGGAGAATCAATACAGGCAGCTGTGGATAATGCAACGCATGGAGATACCATAATTGTAGAACCTGGTATTTATTATGAGAATGTTACTCTCAGTACATACGACATGGTTATTATGTCCCAGTCAGGTAATCCTGAAGACACGACAATTCAAGGAGATGGTTTTTACCTCACAGGTGATGCGCAGGAGATAACTATTAAAGGTTTTACCCTAAAAGGTACTGATACTTCTTATGGAATAAATCTCGCTCAGTTCTCTAACTGCGTAATTGAAAAAAATAAAATCCTGAATTATCATACAGGCATTGACACAAATCTGTACTCTACTTTTACTATAAATGATAATGAAATTTCAAATTGTGAGTCCGGAGTTTTTGTTGGGGAATGTTATTACGGTGCCACTGTTAAAAACAACAGGATTTCAAACTGTGGAACAGGAGTCATTGTGGGAGATTCAGGGAATTCACAAATTGAAAATAACACAATTACAGAAAATGATCAGGGTATATCCCTGCTGTACGAAGGTCGCGCTGATATTGCCGGCAATACTATAAGTTTTAACAATAAATGTGGGATTTATGATAAAGCAGATGCTAGTAGCAAAATCTATAACAATTATTTCAATAACACAGTAAATGTCATTTTTGATAACGATTATGGTTACCCTAACGTCTGGAACACTACCAGATCAACAGGGAAAAACATTATAGACGGCCCCTATATTGCAGGAAACTATTGGGCCAAACCTAATGGGACAGGCTTTTCTCAAACGCATTATGACGAAAACGGAGACGGTATAGCAGAAGAGACAGTCAAACTTAGCGATAGTGAGATAGACTATGCAGCTCTTACAAGGGCGAATTCGTCAACGCCTGAGCTACCTCCTGCATCAAATAACTCAACAACCAATTCTTCCGAAAACGTAACAGAGCCTCCAGAGGAAATTGTAGATAATAGCAGCAGTTCTGATGGCGTTTCAGACAACAGTTCAGATGATAATTCAGATGGCAGTTCAGATGATAATTCAGATGACAGTTCAGATGGCAGTAGTGGAAGCAGCCACAGCAGTGGAAGTAGCGGTGGCGGCGGTGGTTCCCCTGAACCTCAAACTAACGTTGAAGTCAAGGAACTTTCACAGGCACAGGTTTTAAACGGAAAGCCTGTAATGTTTGATTTCGAAAAGAACGCAACCTGTGTTGTATATGTCAGCTTTGATGCAAAGAAGAATGCAGGTAAGATTACAGCCATTGCCGAACAGCTCAAAGGAAAATCCACTCTGGTTTCAGAACTGGACTCGGGTGAGGTATATAAGTACTTCAACCTCTGGGTCGGAAACTCAGGATTTGCTACCTCAAAGAACATTGAAAACCCTGAACTATGCTTCAAGGTTGAAAAGTCCTGGCTGCAGGATAAGAAGACCGACCAGAATTCAATCATGCTCAATAGCTACAGTGACAAGAAATGGTCACAACTGCCAGTAACCCTGCTAAAAGAAGACGACCAATACCTGTATTTCACGGCACAGCCCCAGGTGTTCTCATTCTTTGCAATAACCGGTAAGGCAACAACAGAGGAAGCCGTAAATATAACACAGGCTGAACCCAATACTGAAAACCTCAGTAATAATACTGGAAACAATACCGGAAATGAAACAACAGGTGCTGAGCAAACTTCTGAAGAAGAAAGTAAAGGTATTCCGGGCTTCGAAATGATTTACGGGATAATCGGGCTTACCGGAGTATACCTGCTTAGAAGAAAGTGATAATCTGGAGAGTTTCAAAGTTACTCTTGACAGGATTGAGTCTAGGCAGGATTAAATCGTGACAGGGTCGAGGATGAAACTGTAGCAGTACTTAAGAGGTGAAGAAATAATTTTAAATTAATATTCACCTCTTATTATTGCTTTTTGAACGCATAGAAGCAGATATCCTTAAGATTACTATTTTTAAAGCTGTAAAAGAGCCCGAAAATGAGAAAAAAACGTTATTAAGCAAAATACAGGTGAGGATATGAAAAAGCTGGAAAATTACGAGTGCTCCCACGTTTCTGAAAAACCCTCTGACGGCGGCGAAACCGAAGAAGTCCTGGTCATAGGCCACTGCCTGCTCAACCCCCTTGCAAGAGTAAAAGGAGTAAAACCAGTCCAGCCTATTGATACGCGGGGCGCAAACGTTATCCAGCTCCCCTGCCCGGAAGCAATGTTTTTCGGAATGAAGCGACGGGAAATTACTAAAGACCAGCTTGACCATCCTGCCTACAGGCGCTTTTGCAGAGAAATTTTTACCCATTTTGCAGACCTGCTCGAAGACCTTGCAGCCGGCGGCGTAAAAATAAAAATTCTCGGCGTCCCGAAAAGCCCTTCATGCGGCGTGGAAATTACCAGTGTTGGCGGAGAACCAGGCAAAGTCAAGGAATTTCACCACAAGCATGCACCGGGGCCCGGAGTGTTTATGGAAGAAATTATAAAAGAGCTTAAGAAAAGGAATGTAAAGTTTGAGATAGAGGATGCGGGGAAGTGAAATCTAAGAAATATTAGGGCCGTCGCTTTTTTCTTTCCAAATATAATTTTATCATTTCGTTAATGTTTGGCCCTACACCACAAACGTTGGGATTTAGCGTAATACTTCTATTGATCTTTTCCAGTAGAGAACCTTCTACATTTGATTCCGATTCAATGTTTTGTATATTTTGAAATATCTTCAAGATTTCTTTTTCATTCATTTCTGTTTTTTGTAGAATTTCCTTCAGGATTTCCATTAAGCCATTTCCATTGATGACTGTTCCCAGTAACTCGCTTACATAATATTCATTATCAGAGCCATCTGGAATGTAAGTTTCAATTCCCCTCAACTCCAATTTGATTAAATGCTCATAACCTACAGTTACTTCAGGTTCATCAGGCAGTGGGATTTTTTCTGTTGCTTTTAGCTTTTCGAAACTATTGTTTATTTCACGGAATTTTTGAAGGATAACAGCGAAATAATCTCTTTTTTGCTTTCCATTTACATAAATGCTGATCCTCTTTGCTTCATTATCTGCTTTAATTACAGCAGTAGATTTGAAACCTTTATCTTCAAGAACTACACCAGTCCGCCAGCGAAGATCGTCTTTTATATCCCTGCTCATCTTCACGATGAAACGTGGCATTACGGAAGGAGGAAGGAAATCATAGTCAATTACAAACTTCAAAGTTCCTTCCTGGTCAAATTCAAAATTCGGCTCCTGAATTTCCAGTGAGGCAGGGAGCAGTACAGTACTATCGTCAAGATCATATGAGAGTTCAAATTTCTTCATCAAACTGATAAGAAACCCGTATTCATAAGGAGGATAATAAAAATCCTTTTCAGTGCTTTGCTTTAAGATTTTAGGAAGCATTTCAAGCTTCAGGACTCCCCTAAAATCAACAATTTCTTTCGAATTGACAATTTTATATACAGCATTAGTTACCCATTCAGGTTCTAAGACATGTGTATTCAAGAGTGGTATCTCTTTAAAGTGAAGTATTACACCTAAGTCATGAAGAAAATCAACAAGAGTGCCTTGCTCTGATTCGCTCTTGACCCCTTCATCTTCACATATTTTTTTATATTCTTTATACTCGATGAAATTGAAGTGCTCACAAGAATTTTTATTTTCAATATTTGAAAGATAGCCTGGACATATTTCTTCAAGCCTACTCTTTACATTAAACCAGCTTATAGGCCACTTAATTTCAAGATGTTTAACTGTCTTCAACTCATCTTTAAGAATTTTTATGAAATCTTCTATTCCTTCTCCCGATTTGCAGGATAGCCTGTAAAATCCCTTTATTGAAGGATATTTTTCTCGCAGGAACTTTCTGTTTAGTTCAAAAGCTGGATTTTGATCTATTTTATTGATCACAACTAAAACAGGGGAATCTCCACCGAAATATTCTATGAGTTTAAGCCAGTATTCAGGCTTCTCATCTTTTCTTCCATCCAACACCAGAATGTAAAGACTCCTTTTTGACAAAAAGAACTGGTGAGTGGCGTGCATGATTTCTTGCCCACCAAAATCCCAGAAATTAGCCTTGATTTCTCGATCTCCATTATTTATTGCCAACTTCCTGATATTGATTCCCTGAGTTTGTGACTCATTACCGTCAACTTCTTCCCCAAAAATTCTCTTCACCAGTGAGGTTTTTCCCGCCTCTCCATCTCCTACCAGCAAAACTTTAACTTCATTTAACGGTTTCTTTTCACCTTCCAATGACTTAAAATAATTGATAACTGCCTCACGACCCTGTTTTACAATCTCTATTGGAGGATTTTCAAGAGGATTTCCTTTTAAGAATATTCCTTTTTCTGCCGAATTATCTTCCCACTCAATATCTATACCTAATTCTAAAATTTCTGGCGGCAGCGAACTCAATTGATTATAAGATATGTCAAGTGTCGTAAGATTTTTGAGTTCTACGATTTCTGGCGGCAGCAAACTCAATTGATTATTAGATATGTAAAACTCCTTAAAATTTTTGAGTTGTGCGATTTCTGGTGGCAGCGAACTCAATTGATTCCAAGATATGTAAAGTTCCTTAAGATTTTGTAGTTGTGCGATTTCTGGCGGCAGCGAACTCAATTGATTATTATGTATGAAAAGTATCGTAAGATTTTGTAGTTGTGCGATTTCTGGCGGCAGCGAACTCAATTGATTAGAAGATATGTTAAGTTGAGTAAGACTTTTTAACTTTGAAATTTCAGACGGCAATGAAGTCAATATATTTCCAGACATGTCGAGTTGAGTGAGGCTTTTCAACTCTGAGATTTCAGAAAGCAATGAAGTCAGTTTATTTCTAGACACGTTAAGTCTAGCAAGGTTTTTTAACTTTGAAATTTCAGAAGGCAGCGAAGTCAGTTTATTTCCAGACACGTCAAGTATAGTAAGATTTTTTAACTCTGATATTTCAGAAGGCAATGAGGTTAGTTGATTGGAAGAAGTGTTGAATTTGAATTGAGTACTTTTTTTCAAATTAAGTATTTTAGGACTCACAAAAAGCAGTTTACGACCAGAAATATTTAATTTTTTAAGATTTTTTAACTTTGAAATTTCAGAAGGCAGCGAAGTCAGTTTATTTCTAGATATGTCAAGTTGAGTAAGGTTTTTCAACTCCGTAATTTCAGAAGGCAACGAGGTCAGCTCATTTCTAGACAAGTTAAGTCTAACAAGGTTTTTGAGTTCTGCGATTTCTGGCGGCAGCGAACTCAATTGATTATTACGTATCCTCTTCAAATTGAGTGGAAACCCCTCAATTTCCACTCACTGAGCTTTTTCTCTGATGATTTGAGCTAAAGATGGCATCTCACATATACTGCTGACTCTATCGCATATGTACTGATATGCACTTACCCCCAGTTTCTTTGCTGTCTGAATAATCGTCATAAATGTATCATTTGCTTTTGTTCCTTCCTCTGTTATGGTTTGAAGGCTCACATCTCTTTTTCTGACCTTTGCTCTTGCTGCCAGTTCCGCTGCATTGTTATGCAGCGGAATCTCTGGCAAAATCAGTACCTTTAACAACTGTTCCTTGTTCTCTTTCGTCTTAGCGATTCTTTCATCCAGCTGTTCATATCCTGTTTTGGTAGAAAACAACTGATCAAACTTAATGGATAATTGCTCCGCTACCTCTGAATCTGGTTTTATTCTAAACTTACAAAGCTCACCATAAAAGTCCCAGTACCTGTCCAGAAAAGCTTCCAGCTTTTCTCTATGATAAGGAACTACTGGCCTCAATTTCTTGTAGTTTCTACCATCATGAATCCAGCAAAGAGCATGATGATATGCAATTTGCCTGAATTGACGTGCATCATCACTCAAAAGTGTGGTAACCACAGGTATGTTTGTCATCTGATGATATGCCGCAATTGCACCGGCTTCAAGAACTTTCTTCTTAGTAGTTTTTCTACCATGCAAAAAAATACAATCCAGTTTTCGACGCATTTCCTCGTCACTGAATATTTTGTTTTTTAAAGAAGAGAGCTTTTCTATCCATCTTTGGGAAACATTAAACGTTTTCATTAGATCAAATGCTTCCTCATTAAAGCAGTACGTTTTTTCTTTTCCACATAAAAGC
>NZ_WJBJ01000030.1:0-86832 GCF_020804205.1 Methanosarcina sp. DH1
TCTCGTGGGCTCGGAGAATGTGTATAAGAGACAGGCTTCTGGTTCTCTGCCTTGAGGAATTCAATCTCTTCATTCTGTTTTTCAATTATAGCAAACAAAATGCGAAAAGCTTTGGCATATCTTTCATCTTTAATTTCATCAGGATTGATGTCCAGTGAAGCAAGCAATTGTTTTAAAGCTTCAAGTTCCATTTTTCTACTCCAAAATATGATAAGGGAAAATGGAACTACTATTATAGTTTTTATGTGGTCGAAAATACATTACTGCTTTCGCCCATACAATTTGAAGAGGATACGAATTCATTATTAATCCTCTTGACAGGTGGAAATTGATTAAAGAATGCATTATCCCGGCTACAGTGAACTAAACTTATCACCAGCCGGCCTGGAAAAGATATTTTACTGTAATTGATGTGTCGACCTGCCGAATATACAATTTATGCACTTAAAAAAGTGGAAGTCAGATTACTAATTCCAGAATGAGATTCTTACGAATTCCAGAACGAGATTCTTATGAATTTCAGAATGAGATTCTTATGAATTCCAGAATGGGATTTTCTTACGAATTCCAGAATGAGATTTTCTTACGAATTCCAGAATGAGTTTTTCTTCCTGATTTCTGGAAGACGATCAGGTATAGAAGCACATATAGTTTCAATAATTCGTTATTTGCTCTTGGAAACCAGAGAATTCTTGAATTAACTTTTTACTCCCTCGTTTCCGGAAGTTTTGAGAGAATTCCTTCTATTTCAGATGCTTTTTCAAAAGAAAGCCCAAGGGGAACTTCAAAATCTGCATATCCACTGTGTTTTCTTGATCCCTTGCACCCGAAAGATAGGCCCATACCTTCCCTGTATGCAAACACTGTACAGTCTCCGCAGATTGAAGCTGCACCCATTGTATCCATTACTGCCCTTTTTCCTTCCGAGTAGGCACTTGCCTGAACAATGCGCATAGCTTTTTCAGGTTTCAGGAAAAGAATCAGCACATCAAAACGACCTTTATTCAGAGATAAGGGCTCGATTCTCATAAAACAAAACTTTTTTTCCAATCTCGGGAGTGATAAAGCTGCATTTTCCGCAGCCTGCGAGTTTTTATATCTTCCGGAACCCAGGTAGTACGCTGCAGGGCTCTTTTCAGAAAATCCCAGCACATAATCTCCCGGAGAGCAGTTCTGTCCTGAAATCAGGAACGCTTCTCCCATACGGGCTTTCTGCACAAGTTCGCAAAAAAGAAAATGGGATTTTTCAGGAAACTTTTCGTCTCCCGTACCAGCTACTATCTCTCCGCTTTTTCCCTCAATACTTTTTTCAGCTTCAAGCCTTTTTTCAGCTTCGTGCCCTAATTTACTCCCGACTTTGTACCCAATTTCGTGCTCTGTTTCGAAGATTACACATACAGGCTCGCCGATTTCCATCAGCCGGCTGAGCTCCAGATATTTTGAAAAAGGGCTTTGGTCGGTGTGCATATAATTTGCTCCTGTTTTTTCTGGCCTTCCCGCTTTTCTGGCCTTCCCGCTTTTCTGGCCTTCTCGCTTTTCTGATCTTTTCGCTTTTCTGGCTTTCACACAAATTCAGCTTTTACAGATGTGAAAACCGGGCCTCTCATATCTATTTTTTTCTTTTTGCCTGTGATATAAAGCTGGGCAACAGAGCCTATTCTCAGGTTGACTTCCGATGGAACTTTTGCAATCCTTACTCTGACTATATGCTCGTTTGCTCCTGACAGGGCAGCCTCTTCAATTTCCCTGGCAGCCTGGGCTGCAAATGCTTCTATAAAGCGAATTCCTGCCCTTGCAGAATGGTTTTCAAAAGCTTTCTGCCATTTCTTGGTATTTGGAATTCCCATAATATCTCCCTGATAGGCTACAACCTCATTAAAAGCTGCAGGTCCGCAAAGCTTTGTATTTTCTTCGGGCTCAATTACAGAAACTTTTACTTTCCTCCCGCAAATTTCTCCTTCCCAGGCAGGGAATTCACAGGGACTTGGTTCTTCCCCATGCAGTTCGCACTGGGAAACAATAGAATCTGCAATCGCAAGTCCTTTAGGAGTTTCGGGTACTTTATCTACGAAAACCTGTTTTGCAAGTTCACCATCTGACATTTCCCATTCAGTATACTGCGGAATCTGTGGGTAGGTAAGAGAGCGGATATCGGGTGCATCATGAAGAATCATTGCCAGCCTTTCCACTCCAAGACCGAGATTCATTACAGGATACGGAATATCATATTGAGCAAGCGCTGTTGGGGAATAAATTCCGAAAGTTGCAATCTCGATCCAGCCATCAGAATACTTTGAGTTAGAGCCCACAAGTTTTGGATGGAAAGCAAACACCTCGGTCTGCGTGTCAGGAATGTAGTATTTGCTGCGTTTCTCATCAGGCCTGAAAAGGAATTTTTCAAATCCAAACTGAGAAAGGAGTCCTTCTGAAACGGCTTTCCCATGGTCTACAGTCACATCTTCATCCATAATTACGCAGGAAGCCGAGTAGTAGGTCATGAGTCTTGAAGCATCCTCCTGTTGTTCTCGCCTGAAGCAGCGGTCTACGGAGAAGAAGTGGAAAGGAGGCTCTTGTCTTTCAAGAAGGGAACCGAGAGAAATAAACCAGCCGCTGGTCATATGGCTGCGGAGTGTCTTTGTGCTTGCCTGGGGTACAAGTTCTTTAAATTCCGGAAAAACCCTGTCAATCATATCTGCAACAAGGGCATCCGAAACTCCAAGCACCCCTGAAATCTCGGGCACAAGGTCGTCTCCTTCTATCTTTCCTTTTTTATACGAATGGAGAACCTGCCTTATCTTTTCTACTCCATCGTCGCCGATATCCCCAAGAATCTCTTTTACCTCTGCGGTGCGCTCATCGGAAATTCCAACGTTCGGCCTTGGCAGGCCTGCAAGATAAAAACAGCGATCCAGGACTGCAAGAGCTTCGCTTCCGAACTGTTTGTGTACCTCTTTATCATCCACTATAAGAGGGTTCATCATCTCTTCAAAGCCCATTCTTAAATAGGCTTCTCTGAGTTTCTGGATTGTATCGTAAACAGGATGAGCTTTTCCATATTTCAAAGTGGTCCTGGGATAACGTTCGTTCAGGGTAGGTGTCCTGACAAGCTTTTTGCCCTCATTCCAGGTAAGATCAAAGTTTTCTTTAGCGTCCCTTTTTATTTTTTCCGGATCAAATTTCATGCATATCCTCTTGAATAGATTATTGGAATTCTATATTATTGGAATTCTAAGTCTGTTAAGTAATAATTAGAACCTGTCAAGTTCAATTGTAAATATTAAGTGTAATTATAAACTGTCAACTTTAATACTGAGACTGTTATGTATAATTCTAAATTGTCAATTTTACATATAAGTCTGTCAATTTAAATTCTAACTCTATCAACTTTAATTCTAAATTGAGTAACTTGGGAATTCCAGATTCCAAAGTTTAAACAGTTAAACTGCCAGACGGCTAGTAATTGATAAAATAATCAGCGGTTTAATAGTTATCGGATGAGCTGTATACGTGGAAGCTGTGTATTAGTGGAAGCTGTATATTAGTAAATTGCATTTTATGACCAACTTTGACTTTTGCAGTTCAAAAAATGCTGATTTGCTCATGTTAAGCATCTTTTATCTAAGCTATCTAAAGTTTGGATTCCAGATGTCGCATCGCGGTCTCAAGCTTTTTCTGACCAATTGCGTTAACAACATCACCACGTGTTTTTTCTATTAAAGAGCGGGATACATCGGTTTTTCGCCTGAGTCCTCCGGTTATGGCATCAGGGTAGTCAAAGTCCATAAGCACTGCATGGATATTTTCCATGATACCTAAAAACACTTCGGCTTTCTCAAAGGACTCTTTCCTTATAAGGTCCAGAACATGTCTCCTGAGCTCTCCTACAACATCCCCAAGCCCATTGAGGTAAGCTGCATATTCGACTCTTAAATCTTCAGGGGAGGGAAGTTTTTCTCCTTCTTCTTTCAGCAGGCTCCTGAGGACTGAAACCTCCGAATACTCCTGATGGGCATGTTCTACAAAGCCTGCATGATAAATATCAGCGTGCCCTTCGAAAAGAGCTTCAAGTTTCTCAAGCGCATGTCCCGCAGTTTTGATACTTTTATCTGCCTTTTCAAAGTTCTGGTCGTGTAGAGCAAATGATGCTGTCCTGCATTCCCTGACAACTTCCCGGGAAATCTTCAATCCCTCTTCCCTTATACTGTCCTTGGCATCAAAATTTTCTCTTATCCGGGCTGAGATTTCTTCAAGCAAGATTTTCATACCCCCTTTTATGTTTCTTATCCTTTTACACGATTAGTTTTTCCGCCTAAAAACTAATTTTCGACTTAGAACTAAAATAGTTAGTATACCTTTTCTATAGGTTTTCCAGAATTCTAAAATCTCATATAAGAAATTCTCTTCAAATATCTTACGTCTGTATATAAATTATTTCCCTGTGTATGCTGAGTTCAGAATTCCTTAAATCTTCCCTTTATATAGCCTGAGTTAGATCTGAGTTTAAAATTCCTTAAATTTCTATTTTTATTCTATTATTTTCCCATTCTATATTTCTCAATTTTTTCTATTCGGCCCTCTTACATTCTTTTGTATTCATCCCTCTTACATCCTTTTCTATTTGGCCCTTTTACATTCTTTTGTATTCAGCCCTCTTCATTCTTTTATATTCGGCCCTCTTACATTCTTTTGTATTCGGTCCTCTTACATTATTGAGTCAACTTATAATCCGATTTTAAAATCCAGAGTTCTAATCCAGTTTCCGGTAAAATATATAAAAAAGAAGGAAAAGGGCTTTTTCCTTGTCGATATCCTCTAACTTCCAGAAGGCAATTCCAAAATCAGCTTGAGGTAGCTAATAGAATAGTAAGGTTGTTACCTTTTAGTTCTTTTTTTAGAATTAGTTAGAGTTCGGGATTTTTTAGCAGGATCATCTCGAGAGATGTTTTTCTTGGAGCTTATCTGTTCCCAGCATGTGCCCCCATACAAATTCTGTTTTTATATTTTAAGAATCTATGTCTATATTATTCATCGATAGGATTACTCATCTACAGAATTACTCATCTACAGGAATGGTCTCAAGCTGACTTGAGAGGTTCCATATCAAAGTTCTTGTGTGCAGAGGAAGGTTAGGATCGTTGCTTATATCTTCTAGAATGGAAATGCTTGATGCCGCTCTAAGAAAGAGAGGTTCGGATTCGTTGTTCAGTATGTCCATAATTTCATTCACGGAACGCCTGATATTTCTAGGAACTGAAGAGTCACTGGTTATACTTTCTAGGACTTGAAGACATTGTTTTATAACTTCTGCTGAATCATTTGATGACACTCGAATCACCTTCGCAGTCGATTATGATATAAAAACTAGAGCTAATATAGCTAATATAGTATAGATTAGTCTAAGATAGGCTTGTTATATAAAATATTATCGGTGATTTTAAAGGTTGATTCCCTTATAGTCTACCCATTGTGATTCTTTACTTGTTTCCGATTTCTACTTTATACAGGATGAATTAGCTTCATTCAATACAGTGAGTTACAGGAAAAATTTTATAAAATAAGTGAGAAGCAAATGCATAAGAAGCCGTGAACAGAGGAAGGTCAGATCTATGGATTCTGAAAAAGATAAAAAAGTAAAGCGAATAGCCCGTTTCCTTGAACTAGGGGGCACAATGCTTGCTGAACATTGTAAAGTCTGCGGGGCCCCAAAATTCCGTTATCAGGGTAGAGTAATCTGTCCTATATGTGATGTCCAGGAAGAGAAGGAAGCTCCGGAACCTGCCGCAGAAGTCCAGGCTCCTGAACCCACGCCGTCTACAGAAAAAGACAAATCTTCTTTTGATAGTAAGAAAAGAGTCCAGGCACACAGGCAAAAATCAAGGTTCGGGATGAGAGCCTCTGAAACTGCCGAAGAAGAAGAAAAAGCCCTTGAGCCGATAGAAGAGGAAACTCCTGTATTACCTCCTGAAAAAGAAGCAGCAGGAAGGAAAGCACCTGCGGCTCCTAGAGCTTCTACAATCTCTAGAGCGTCCACAATTCCCAGAAGTCCTGCAGTTTCTTCCCCGAGAGGTCCTGAAGCTCCTGTAACCCATGCCGCACCCTCAGAAA
The DNA here is from genome assembly GCF_020804205.1 of Methanosarcina sp. DH1. Lineage (NCBI taxonomy): Archaea > Methanobacteriati > Methanobacteriota > Methanomicrobia > Methanosarcinales > Methanosarcinaceae > Methanosarcina > Methanosarcina sp. DH1. The sequence goes on from NZ_WJBJ01000030.1 coordinate 6,106, forward strand.
GGGCAGAAAAACCCGCGGCAGTATCAAAGGTAGCCGGAGTCCATAGAGACCAAAAAGTACTGGAAGACCTTCTCTTTAGAAAGATGGTCAATGTTGCAGAATCCCTTCAGGATGAAACTGACCCGCGCAGGATTGCAGAGGATTTAGAATTAATTGGAAAAGGGCTTGGGCTTATAGAGCGCTTGAGGCAGTTATAAAGGTAAGAGGAAAAAGAAGAGAAGAGCAGAGAAGAGAAGAGAAAAAAGAAGTCAAAAGGTAACGAAAAGAGAGGAAAAAAGAAAACGATGATGAAATAAGGGAAACAAAGTAAAAAGATAAAGAACCGAAGAGAACAAGGAAGGGTAGAAGAGGAGAAGTCTAGAGAAATTTGATTTTTTCGTACTTTTTTCGTTTCTTTTTTCGTTTCTTTTTTCGTACTTTTTTCGTTTCTTTTTTCGTCACTTATCCTTTATAGGGAGCCTCAATGAGTTCTCTAATTTTTGTTGCTCTTTTTGGCCCTATTAATTTTACATTTTTTAGTTCTTTAGCATCCGCTTTCATAATAGCCTCTACTGAGCCGAAGTGCAAAAGAAGGTTTCTTGCAGCTTTTGGCCCGATGTCTGCGATCGCGGATACCAGGTATTCCTGCTGCTCAATAAGGGTACTTGCTGACTTTTTCCCGTGAGGGTTGACCTCTCTTTTATTTTCCATCTGCTCACGCTTTGCAAGCATTTTTAAAATTGCAGCAGTTTCTTCTTCATCTCTTGAATATAGCAGCGACACTCCAAAATCAATAGCAATGGATATCAAGGAGCCGTAAATAGCATTAGGGTTGATTTGCCTTGAAGTGAAAAGTTCTGTTCCTTCAATAATAAGAACAGGCTTTTGATATACTCTTGTAAGGTTTGATAACTGCACAAAAAGATTACGTTTTCCATCAACAAGAGAATTTACAAAGTCATCCGTGCGCTTTCTCTCCACGGCAAGGCGGTCGCTTACAACGTAATCACCAATTTCAAGCGTGGTAAAAATAACTTCTACTCCAAGTTTATCAAGAACATTTGCAACCCCACTTTTTGCTTCCCTGAAGTCCACTACCATTTTCAGGGATTCGGGATTGATTTCTATTTTGGATGCTTCTGCAGTAGTTTCGGGCGCGGATTCAGGTTTCTTTCCAGAAAGAGTTTCAAAATAGACAAAGGTTTTTTGTCTTTCTTTTACGTTTTCTTCTCTGCTTTTTTCGTCTCTGCTCGTTCCTTCTCTGCTATTTTCTTCTCTGCTATTTTCTTCTCTGCTATTTTCTTCTCTGCTTTTTTCGTCTCTGCTCTTTCCTTCTCTACTATTTTCTTCTCTGCTCTTTCCTTCTCCGCTGTTTTCTTCTTTCCCGACCCCACGGTTATCTTCATTAATTTCTTCATTCGCCCTGTTGCAGTCTGAGCCTGCAGCCATATCTCTGCTGTCTACAGTTAACTCCCCGCTGTCTACAGTTAAATCTCTAATATCTGCAGCCCTGCCTCCGATGCCTGCAAAACTACTGCTATCTACAGCCGCATCCTTGTTATCTGGAAAAACGTTGCCATCTACAGCTTTGCCCCTGCTATTTACAAAACCACTGAGATTTACAGCCAGATCACTGCTTTCCTGCATTGGTCCTTTATTTCCCTGCACTGGACCTTTATTTCCCTGCATTGAGCCTTTATTTCCCTGCATTACATCTGCATTTTCCAATCTATTCCCTGTTTTAGTCTCACTTTCAGCGTCATTTTGTGCATAGTCCGGAATAAAAGCTTCGGACTCAAAGTCTGATAGTTTCGAACCCTGCTTTGAGTTTTTGGGGACCAGAAGAGCTTCAAGCCCGTGCATGCTGTTTAGCATCTTTTTTTCCTTACTCTTACTGCTCCAGTAATAGGCTTCGTCGCGTGTACCCTTTGTCACAAGTATAATGACTCTGCCTTTATGCTGCCTGCCTGTCCTGCCTTTACGCTGGATGCTCCGAATTTCCGAGGGAATGGGCTCGTAGAATAATACCAGGTCTGTGGAAGGAATATCAAGACCTTCTTCAGCAACTGAGGTAGCTACAAGTACGTTGTATTCTCCTGCTCTAAACTTATCGAGAACTTCCACCTGTTGTTTTTGCGTAAGCCCTTTGTCTTTAAGGCGCGAGGCCTGCCCTACAAAACGGATAGGGGCAATTCCTGGAACTCCTGATAGAGCATTTACTACTATCTCTGCTGTGTCCCTGTAATTCGTAAAAACAATTACCCTGGAATCAGGGCTTTCTTTTAGCTGTTCGGATACGAGTTTCCGAGCAAGCTCGAGTTTAGGATGTTCGACCTCGCATTCCTTTACCCTGTAAAGGGCTTTTCTCATATAGAGATCGTCCATCAGTCTTTTTGAAGCCTTGCTTGCACTGCTTGAAGAGGCTTCAGCATCAAGTTTCTCCAGGTATTTCCTGAAAGGCTCAAGTCCCTGAGTCTCAATCATTTCCACAGCATGGTTCACCTTCACCATTTCAGCAAGCACCGACATAGCAGTAAAAACAGCAGGATCTCCTCCTACTCGAATTTCACCCTGCAATTTCTTCTGGAAAAGCAACAGATCTTTTTTGGAGACGTATTTCCCACTACCTGGAGAAAAACCCAGGCCTCTTATTGTTACGAGCCTATCATCAAAGATTTTTTCCAGATAACTCCGGATTTCGGCCATTTCGGGGGGAAGCTGGACCTGAAGCCATTCTATCTCTTTTTCCTGAACATAGGGGCGGACATCTTTATCTTTCTCAGTTTTCACCGAGACATTCTCAATGTGTAAAGCCTGACATACTTCAGAGATTTTCTCGTCCGAACTGCCAGGACTTGCAGTAATTCCAAGCACATGAGGGTTTCTTGCGCTCTCGAAGTATTTTTCCGCAATAAAAGTGTAAGCATAATTTCCTACTGCCCTATGGGCTTCATCAAAGGTGATATGGGTTACATCTTCAAGGCTGATTCTTTTTGTAAGGAGATCGTTTTCAATCACCTGAGGGGTGGATACTATCAATTTCCCCTGAGCCCAGAGTTTTTCACGCTCTGCAGGTGCAATGCTGCCAGTAAAAGTGAGAACTTCGTCTTCGGGAAGAGCCATTACTTTTTTGAAAAAAGTAGCATGCTGCTCAACAAGCGGTTTTGTTGGAGAAAGAATCAGCGCTTTTCCCCCGAAACGCTGAAGTCTGGAAACAATTACAAAAAGAGCTATAACGGTTTTTCCAAGCCCCGTAGGAAGAACAACAAGACTTGATCCTTCAAGGGCTTTTCCTGCAAGATTTAACTGATAAAGCCTCTGCTCAACGGTATCGGATTTTATAAGCGGGTGCTTCATAAACCCCGGTTTCTCAGAAAACAGACTCTCGTTCATTTTACTTCAGGATCATTTATTTCAGATATATCAATTTCAAATTTTTCAGATTAATTTACTCATATTTCAGGCAATTGTAATAAACATAAACAACTAAAAAATTTGCTGCAGGCTTTTTAGCCCACAGCTCAGGAACTTAAAGTTTTTAATATTTAGAAATTAAAAGGCTTGCCTGCGGATTCGAAAGTCTTGCCTCTGTAAATAAGTTCGTAGAGCGCATTTTCGATCCCCTGGATTGGAGCCCGGATCTGGCGCATGGAATCTCTGTCTCTTATAGTTACAGTCCCATCTTTAAGGGTATCGTAGTCTACAGTAACGCAGTAAGGCGTTCCAATTTCGTCGTTTCTCCTGTAGCGGCGCCCAATGGTTCCGGAATCATCGTAATTGACAAGCAGGGTCTTTTCCCTGAGTTTTATAATGATATCCTTTGCAGGGTCTGCAAGCTCTTTACGGGTCAAGAGTGGGAGGACTGCAACCTGTACCGGGGCAACTGCACTTGAAAAGTGCATGACAAGCCTTGCTTCCTCTTCTCCTTCAGCTTCACCTTCTCCCTTTCCGGCTTCGGATTCCTTTTCAGCTTCTTCTGAGCCTTTAAGCCCTGATTCGGCAACCTTCTGAGCCACATTTTCTTCATCATAAGCGTGCTCCATGACGCCGTAGAAGATTCTGTCGATTCCATAGGAAGGTTCGATTACGTGAGGGATGACGTTTTCTCCGCTGACTTTAACGGTTTCTTCTGCAAAGTCCACTGCATCCGAACTGACTGTCAACTCTTCCCCGTCCACGGTAACTTTGATCTCATCCTTTGAGAGCTCTTCTTCGGAAAGCTGTTTTAAGGCATCTGAGACTGCTTTTGCCTTGCCCTTAAAGAGAGGCCCGAGCTTGCCCATGTTCGGCTTTACAACAAAACGAGTTACCATCTTCGGCTCGTCGTATTCGATATACACGTAAAGTTCGGTCTTGCTAACCCTTGCATGGGCCTTGAGGTCATAGTCCGTCCTGTCAGCAATTCCCACAATCTCGACCCAGCCAAACCTGTCGGTCTCGATCTCAGCATCCCAGCAGTCGATTGCGTAATGCGCCATTTCGTCTTTCAGGTGCTGCCTGAACCTGAGTTTTGCAGGGTTAATTCCAACCTTTGTCAGGAATTCGTTGGTAAGTGCAATGTTGTAGCCCAGGACTTCGTGTGCAATGACTCCGGCCTTTACAGCTTCCCGGACAGTCATCCTGAAGGATTCGCCTTTTTCCTGTGCTTTCTGGGAATAGAGTACAAGTTCTCTGTCTGCAAAACGCTCGAAATTGGGGTGCTTCTTGTTGCGCGGGTCAACGAAAATCTCGCACTCGGCCTGTGTGAATTCCCTGAGCCGGATTACACCTTGCCTGGGTGCGATTTCATTTCTGTAGGATTTCCCGATCTGTACTGCTCCAAAAGGCAGCTTGTCTCTGTAGAAGCGGGACAGCCTCTGGAAATCGACAAACATACCCTGTGCTGTCTCCGGCCTTAGGTACCCCTGCCTTCCAGTACCGGGTCCAATTGTAGTTTTGAACATCAGGTTAAATTCGTAAGCGTCGCCGAATTCTCCACCGCACTCCGGGCATCGGATATCGTTTTCCTTTATAACCCTGGTGAGTTCTTCTGCACTCAGGGTCCCTGCGGCTTCCATTACGTTTTGTACAAGGTGGTCAGCCCGGAATGCTTCTTTACAGTTCATGCACTCGCACAGAGGGTCCGAAAAACCTCCAACGTGCCCGGATGCAATAAAGACGTCCTCAATCCCGATTGTCGGGCATTCGATTTCCATAAACCCTTCCTGGATAACGTAAAATTCTCTCCAGGTCTGCTCGATTCGCCTCTTCAGTGTGCTCCCAAGAGGCCCATAATCATAAAATCCGCGGCTTCCGCCATACAGCTCAAAAGAGTTCCACAAGAACCCCCGGCGTTTAGCCAGCTCGAATACCTTCTCGTATGTGTCCATTTTAAAAATCCTCGTGAAATTGATTGGGGGATATCAGATAAGTGTAATTTTGATTTGTAGGAAATACTAGATGGATAAAGGTATCATTATATTAAATTTGCACTGCTCTGGGGTAAGTTAGGTTATATAGGTTATATGAATGTTGAAACTTTACAATTTCAAATTGAAAATCAATGTATTTCCTGAAACAAATTCAAAAATAATTTATTAGTTTAGATATTATTAATAACAAAATTCAAGGATATAGGATGATTCGCTATGGTTAAGAGAGGCATTCCACTTTCAGATACTAAGGCTCTTTGGGGTAAAAGTGGCAATAGCTGTGCTTTTTGTAGAGCAACCCTAGTCGAGAGCGATAGTAATAATAGTGCTTATCTTGTAGGTGAAATGGCTCATATTGAAGGGGAAAATCCTGGTTCTGCACGCTATAATTGTAATATGAATGAATCTGAACGAAATAGTTATGAGAATTTAATTCTTCTGTGTCCTCGTTGCCATACAAGAATTGATAAAAATCCTGCTGATTTCACAGTAGCTGATTTAAAGAAAAAAAAAGAAGATCATGAAAAATGGGTTTTTAATACTCTTCAATCAAGTATGGTAAGAATTAATTTTTCAGAATTAGATGTAATTTGTAAGTACCTAAAGAACACACCTATTACAGTTGGTGAAGATATAACTCTTATCCTCCCTAAGGAGAAAATAAACAAGAATAACCTCTCGATTGGGGTTGAAAACTTAATTACGATGGGAATGTTGCAAAGTAAACTAGTAAAAGACTATCTCAACAGAAATCCAGATATCGAGTTTTCTGACAGGTTAAGGGCAGGATTTGTAAGAAAATATCAAGAATTGGTGGTAAGTGGACTTGAAAGAGATGGACTCTTTTATGGATTATTCGATTTTGCTACACAAAATTCACTCGAACCTGGAATACGTGCAGCTGGTTTGGCGGTACTCACTCACTTTTTTCAAATATGCGAGGTTTTTGAAAAATGATCGCACCTACTAAAAACAAAACATTTCGCTATTCTATTCTTGGAGCTTCTTCAAAAATAATTCCCGAGTTAAAAACGCCTCATACAGTTAGTTCTCTTTGGGAAAAAGTTCGCATCCTTGAAGAAATAAGCAGTTTTGGAAAATATATTTTATTGTTAGACTTTTTATATATGGTAGGCTTGATTAATCTTGATATGGGATTAATCACACTTAACACTCCTTCTAAGAACTTACTAGAATCTGATTCTTTTAAATTTACCATTTTTGAGACTAAATTCTCCGAATTAAAAATATTTACTAATTTTTCAGAGTTTTGCGAGGAGTTAAGTAATGATTTTACCGAATAAAAATGTAACACTTCGTTATTCTCTTTTGGGTACAGGCTCAAAAGTTATTTCTGAATTAAAATCTCCTCAAACTGTTACTTCTCTTTGGGACAAAGTTCGTAATTATGAAGAAGTAAGCACATTTGAAAAATACATATTGTGCTTGGACTTTTTATACACGATTGGTATAATCGAGCTGGAAAAGGGACTTATCAAAAAGGTGCTAAAATGATTATCGGAATTAGAAGTGATCACCCATCTTTCAAGAATGTAGAATTTAAAAAAGGCTTCAATGTTATACTTGCAAATAGAACTAAATCTTCTACTGATAAAGATTCAAGAAATGGTCTGGGTAAATCTACTTTATTAGAGATAATCCATTTTTGTCTTGGCGCAAAGAGTGAAAGTTTAAAGATAAAAGAGTTAGAAAATTGGACTTTTATACTCGACATTATCTTAAAAGGGAAAAAGTACACAGTTTGTAGAAACACAAAAAATTTCCAAAAAGTGAAGATAGAAGGGGACTTTTCGGAGTGGCCTATAAAACCAGTCTACGATAAAACTAAGAAAGCTTATTTTATGAAAATAAATGATTGGACCAATATATTGGGTTACCTCGTATTTAATTTGCCTATAGAACTCAATGAACAAAAATACACTCCTACTTTTAGAAGCTTAATTTCCTATTTTGTAAGGCGTGGAGTTGGTTCATTTCAAACTCCTTTCAAACATTATCCTCAACAAAAAGAGTGGGACATTCAAGTTAATAACGCCTACTTACTTGGTTTAAACTGGGAGTTTGGTGCTAAGTTCCAGAGCATAAAAGACAAAACAAACACTTTAAATGAACTAAAAAAAGCTTCAGATCAAGGTTTATTAAAAGGATATGTTGGATCTCTAGGTGAGCTTGAAGCTGATAGAGTAAGGTTGGAAATGGAAATTCAAAGACTGGAAAAGCAACTTATAACTTTCAAAGTCCATCCACAATATTACGATATTCAAAAGCAAGCTGATTCTCTTACAAATGAAATTCATGATATCGTAAACAAAAACACGTTAAATAAACAGATATTGAGTAAGTATGAAGAAAGTTTTATTGAAGAAAATGATATTTCTTTAGAAAAAGTTGAGAGAATTTACAAAGAAGCTGGGTTCGTTTTTGAAGTTAATTTAAAAAGAAGTCTTCAAGATGTATTATCTTTCCATAAGGAAGTAGTTACAAATCGTAGGGAATACTTGCATTCTGAAATCGGTAGGCTTAAAGATGAGATTGGAGCACAAGAGCGTCAGATAGAGCTATTGTCTGACAAAAGATCTGAGTTATTAAGTATTCTTAAAACTCATGGCGCTCTTGAGGAATATGTTAAATTACAAGACCGGATGAATACATTGAAGCAAGATTTAGAAAACATCAAAAATAAAATAGAGAATACAAAAAAGTTTGATGAAGGAAAAAGTTCTCTAAAAATTGAAAAGGAACAACTTTTACAAATTGCACGCAGAGACTTTGATGAGAGAAAAAGCTTTGTTGAAGAAGCAATTCAAATCTTCAATGAGTATTCTGAATATCTGTATTCAGAGCCAGGAATTTTGTCGATAGACACTCGTGATACAGGTTTTAAGTTTGATATCGACATAAAAAGAACAAGAAGCCAAGGAATAGGCTACATGAAGGTTTTTTGTTACGATCTAATGTTAGTCAGATTAAACTCTGAAAGATTAAATATTAAGTTTCTGATCCATGACAGTACAATATTTGATGGCGTTGATGAACGGCAAATTGCAAAGGCTATGGAGTTAGCTGCATCTGAGTCGGTTAAGCATGGATTTCAATACATATGTGCAATAAATTCTGATTGTATTCCTTATAATGATTTTTCCGATAGCTTTAGGTCCCAATTTGGTAGTTATGTCAGGTTGGAATTAACAGATGAAAATGAAGAGGGCGGATTACTAGGCTTCAGATATTAATATTAATCAATCTAACACTTTATTTCTTTAATCTCAGATTATCTTTCAAATAACCTGAGAATTTTGAAAATACTCCACCGTTTCTAGATTTTTCTTCAGATGTATTCTAAACCGAAATTATAGAAGTCTGAGGCTAACATTACATTCAAGTATTGAAAACCCTTAAATGAATAGTAGATGAGCAGTCTTTCTCCTATCTATCAAAAAAGCATTCAGGATCTGAAATCCCTGGTTTTTGAAACTTTAAAAGAAGAAAATGTTACTGTTATACTCTTCGGTTCCAGGGCAAGGGGAGACTTTAGTCGAGTATCGGACATAGACATTGGAATCCTGCCCGGGAAAAATTTTGACCGGAGAAAATTGGTTTTCTTAAAAGAAAGAATTGAGGATCTTAATATTCCCTATACAGTTGATATTGTGGACCTTTCCAGGGTTTCGAAAGTTTTTAAACAAAAAGCGCTACGAGAAGGGATTGTGTGGAAACACTAAAGCTCAGGATCGAAACCACTGAAAAAGCACTCAAAACTTTAAAGGCAATTACGGAAGAGCCTTATTCAGTAATAGTTCGGGATGCTGCTATCCAGAGGTTTGAGTATACTTCTGAGACCTTCTGGAAAGTTGTTAAGGGTTACCTTGATGTTCAGGAAGGAATAGTCTGTAATTCTCCCAAATCTTGTTTCAAGGAAGCGTTTAAAGTAGGTCTTCTTTCGGAAGAGGAAACTGTCAAAATCCTTGAGATGGTAGATGATAGAAATATCACATCTCATACCTATCATGAGGAAGTTGCAGAAGAAATCTACCGGCGGGTAGGAGATTACTGGAAACTGATGGACGAGATTTGCAGGCGGATAGTTAATAAAATTGAATTGGATTTTCGGGGCCGTCCGACAGAAAAATAATAATAAAGTTGTAAAAACCGGCTGAAATTTGCTTCAGCTCTAAAAGATGCCCTTGAATTCTTTTTTCGCTTTTCTCGCTTATGGGATTTTATGTTCCAGCCGCGCCTGGGCGCGGGACAAAACAGGTTTGAGATGACTATTATTGATTCCCAGGTTTTGATTTTTGATCTTTTACACCCTATCCTGTTTTCAAGACAAATATTTAAAGATTGAAGCCGAGTATTAATTATGGACGCCATCTCGACTTTAAAAGAGCACGAGAAATTTATCCGGCAAAGATTCGGGGTCAAAAGAATAGGAATATTCGGGTCTTTTGCGAGGGGAGAGGAAAGAGAAGATAGCGATCTTGATGTGCTCGTGGTGTTTGAAGATGGGCAGAAAACTTTCGATAATTATATGGATCTGAAGTTTTATCTGGAAGACTTATTTGGACGGGAAGTCGATCTTGTTACCGAAAAGGCACTTAAGCCGCAGTTAAAAGACATCATTATGAAGGATGTCGTGTATGCCTGAAAAAATTTCTACTTTTTATTTTGAGGACATCCTCAAGTCGATTGAAAAAATTCGGAGATATCTGGGCAATGCTTCTTTTGATGAGTTTCTGGAAAACGAAATGTTAATAGACTCAGTAATCCGAAATCTTGAGATAATAGGAGAAGCTGCTTCACGTGTTCCTCCTGAAACCCGCGTCAAGTATCCGGAAATTGAGTGGAAAAAGGTTGTGAGCTTGAGAAATATCTTAATTCACAATTACTCTGGAGTTGACCTTGAGATTGTCTGGGATATAATAAAAAACAGACTTGACCCATTAGAAGCAAAAGTAAGGCAGACTTTTACTGAAGAAGAAATACATTACGAAGAATGACATTGCAGGAAATTTGTAAAAATAATCCAGCTATAGAATCCCAATTGAAATTCGATTTTTGATTCTTGAAAGCGGCGGCCCAATCTTCTTTCGCTTGATAGAGTTTTTTCGCTCTATCCAGTTTTGCAGGGCACAGGAAATTAACTTAGGAACACTTTTTATTGCCTTATTTTCTCGATTTTTGGCTTATATAACCCGCTTTAAATTTATGATTTTACTCTTCTCGTCATCAATGCTCAGGCTTTATCCCATGTCCATTAACTAAAATGTTAATCAGGGCCTCTGAATATTATTTATGTGGTCATATACTATTATTTCATACAGGGTCAACAACTTTTAATATCACAAACTTCTAAAGCTAGAGTCGGTGGGGTAAATAATGCATTTTCGATATGAAGATGCCTCTTTGAGATCACGTCGGATAGTGTATACTATGCAGGGTACTTTCGAACACAAAGTGCCTTTTTGAGATCTCGTTGGATTTTTAGAGTACATACTCAGAGCACTTTCTAAAAGGAAATGCTTTGAGACAATATCAGATAGAATACATTATGAGTGGGGTTCACAAAATGACATCAAAGAGTTTAAAAGAAATCGTAAGATCCGTAAAGGAAAAAAGAATTTTACATTCGGAAAAGCTTATAGAGATGACTCACTGGCTCCATAATCTGGAGTTTCTGGTCGTACGAGTGATGATGTTTGCCATAGGTGTTCACCACCTCTATGTGTACACCATAAAAACTGTGTTCGGAGTTTGATATCTTAACTCAGCTTCACAGGTAGGCTGATTCCTTTCGGATAAGAAAAACTGCCTGCCGCCAGAAAAACAGCTTCCGGATCAAAATTGGGGAGGCCCCAGTGTGGAGGTGGCAGTGATTAGCTAAAATTAGGAGGAAGATTGCCAGTGCCTAATACGGATCGGGTTCGTTCAACACAACAAAGAAACCGCAAACCTGAAGCCGCAGATCGCAAGAGCGCAGCACTTTTCAGGTGGACTGTTATGCTTTGTTTCTTAGTTGCATACTACATAAACGGGGTTTGGCAAATACCAGAGCGCAGCCCCTAAATTAACTTTTTTGTGGTATTTTCTTTATTTTGCCACAATATTTTTTTCCAAAATTTTTTCCTAAAATTATCCTTGAGATATTTGAGATATCCTTGAAATATTATACTTTTAAGTCATGCACTTTCAAGTCATGCGTTTTTTCCATTAATTTTAAATTATCCGGCAACTTATGAGAAAACTCATGGCTCCAAAAATTCTTGTTACCAATGATGATGGCGTATACTCCACAGGTTTGAAAGCTGCTTTTGACAGCGTTTCGGACCTCGGGGAAGTTACAATTTCGGCTCCTGCTGTCCAGCAGAGCGGAGTCGGGCGTTCGATTTCTATCTTTGAGCCTCTAAGGATCACGAAAACAAATTCAGGAGGAATGCCTGCGTACTCTGTGGGAGGAACCCCCACGGACGCTGTAATTCTGGGTATCTTCACGATCCTTAAGGAGATGCCTGACCTGGTGCTTTCCGGCTTTAACATCGGGGAAAATATAAGCACGGATACAATCACCACCTCAGGGACAATAGGAGGGGCCCTTGAGGCTGCAAGCTACGGCGTGCCTGCAATTGCTGCTTCCATGCAGGTGCTTGATGAAGGACAGAAATTCGATGATCCCAGGAACTACCATAGAGAGCGTTTCGAGGCTGGAATTAAAGTGGTAAACAAAGTGGCTCGAAACGTCCTGAAGTATGGCATGCCGGAAAATGTGGATCTTCTGAACATAAATATCCCCTATCACGCTGAAGAAGATACTCCTATAGAGATAACCCGCCTTGCAAGAAAAATCTTTAAAACGGGTGTCGAAGAAAGGCGTGACCCAAGAGGCAGACCCTATTACTGGATTGCAGGCGACCTTATCCGGGAGGAAGAAGAAGGAACTGATGTGCACGCCATTATGCAGAAGGGACACGTTTCAATAACTCCGATTTCCCTGGATTCAACTGCCAGAATAGAGTTCTCAGAAATCGAAAAATATCTCTAAATATCTTCAGATAACTCTGGATTTCAAACTACTCCGATTTGGAAAGCTATCTGGAACCTCAAACGGCTGAGAGTTCCAAAAGTTAATCTGAATTACAAAACGGCAGAAGAAAAGACATGTAATGATTCAAAATTCACCTGAAACGAAAAACGAAAAGAGGAAATTTACCCAAAACGAAAAACGAAAAGAGGAAATTTACCTGAAACGAAAAACGAAAAGAGGAAATTTTGGTTTTTGAGAGATGTTAACTCTCTTTTGTCCAAAAAAGCCCTTTTTATTCGTTCAGTTCATCTCTTTCGATATGAATGGAAATTTCCTTCCATTCGCTATCTATATTATGCAACGTTTCTACCATTGCTTTAATAATGTTTACTACGATTTTCTGGACAAAGTCATTCATCGGGACTTTTGCCCCATCTACTAAAAGTTCAATCTTCACTTTCTTTCCTCCTTATTGTTATATTCATCTCTGATTCATCTCTGAATCTACTTTTTCTCTTTAAGCCTTTTCTCCCTGTTCAGGAATACTGACAGGCATACAATATGGTTTCCTTCGGCTTACTGCAAGCTTAAGCAGCTTTTCGATCTCATCAGGGCTTTTTGCTTCCCTTACATCCACAAGGTTGTCATTTACCAGCAAACAGGGCTTGAACTTCCCATCTGCTGTGACTCTCAGCCTGCTGCAGTAGGCGCAAAACTCCGAGTTGTCCATGGGACGAACGAATTCAACCTCTACCCCATCGATAATGTACTTTCTTCGGTGGTGCAGGTGCCGTATCCTGATTTCACTTGCTTTCTCAGCCAGCTTCTTTTCAAGAGCTTTCGAGTCAATCATGTACTTTGAAAGCCTGGGGTCAACATCCATAAGCTCGATTAGTTGCAGGATAACCATTCCATTATAAGGCCGGACAAACTCCATCATAGAATTAATCTCGTCATCGTTTATGCCTTTAAGGAGTACCATATTCAGCTTCACAGGAGTCAGCCCAGCTTCAACTGCACTGTTAATACCTCTGATAACTTTCGTAAGTGAGCCAGGGGGCGCTCCGGTAATTCTTTCGTATATTTCAGGAACGAGAGAATCCAGGCTTACATTTACCCTGTCCAGGCCCGCATCTTTAAGGGCTCTTGCTCGTTTTTCAAGCAGAATGCCGTTAGTGGTCGCAGAAACTTCTTTTAACGGAGGAAGGCAGGTAAGGATTTCTTCGAAATCCTTTCGAAAAAGCGGTTCTCCTCCTGAGAATTTTATTTTATTGACCCCGAATTTTGCAGCTTCTTTAACAATCCCACAGATTAATTCCGGTTTCATTTCGTGTCCTACCGGGCCGCAGGTACAGCAATCTGCACCTTCATTATGGCAGTACATACACGAAAGGTTACACCTATCAGTTATTGATATCCTGAGTCCTGTAACCTTCCGTCCGTAAGGGTCTTCAAGAGTTCTTTTTGAATTTTCTTCTGCAACTTCAGGAGCTTTTTCTGGATTTTTCTGCTTCATGGCTGGTTAAAATCCCCTATTAAATATTTAGCATGAAAATGCTGCCATCTGCAAGCACTTTCATTAGGTGTGAATGTTATTCAATGAATATCATGTTCGTTTGGCATTCAATTCTTTATTAACTGACAATCTGAGCCTGAATATTTTCCCTTGTTTGCGGGATAAAAATTTCATCTTGGGAACGATCCTGGGAACAATCTATGAAATGATCTATAAACGGGTCAGTCCATAGTAATCCTGCTTTCAAATAAATTGGCATTTCTGAGAAAAGGCCCGGAATGTCTTGCTGGTTTAATTGAATAAAGATACTAATATTGACTGAATAAGTATACTGATATGAACCGGATACTTAAGGCAATATGAATTGAACATATAATGATATAAGTATATGATTACTAGAGTCCTAAACTAATTATTTAATTTTACCTATATAAATGAATACTATAATTATCTGATGAGCTTAAAATCTGAAAATCGGAGCCTCTTTTATCAATATTTTTTTGAATTGAACTGTTCTTTCCTCAGAGTAGATATAACCCTTACTTAAAATTAATGTGCACGGATGCAAATATCAGGACTTTCGGATTTTCCAAAAAAGAATCAGTCAGAGTGGAATCAGTCAGAGTGGAATCAGTCAGAGTGGAATCAGTTAGAGTGGAATCAGTTAGAGTGGAATCAGTTAGAGTGGAATCAGTCAGTGTGAAATCAGTCAGAATGGAATCAGTCAGTATAGAATCAGTCAGTGTGAAATCAGTCAGAATGGAATCAGTCAGTGTGAAATCAGTCAGAATGGAATCAGTCAGTGTGAAATCAGTCAGAATGGAATCAGTCAGAATGGAATCAGTCAGAATGAAATCAGTCAGCGTGAATTGACATTCCTTGCATAGATTTTTTGAGTCTTTCTTTTTTACTCATTGGCATGAAAGTGTTTTCAAGTACTTTCATTTCTTTGTGCATGTTATTCAAAGAATATCATGTTCGTTTTTCCTGAAAACAACCATAAAGCGCTTAAAACAGATGCATAATAAATGCAGGTCATCCAGTGTTATGTGGCTGATATTGCCATGGTTAAGTATTCATTATGACAAATACTTGCGTTTTTGTGCAAGAAACGCACGTCAGCTCCATTTGCACTGAGGATCGGAACAGCTCCGTCACTATTCACTTTCAACTTTAGTAGAGCCAGTTTACTCAGTTGAAATATCCTCATCAGGAGAAGAGAGCTCACTGAGTTCTTCGATTTCTTCTTCTCCAAGCACTCTTGCAAGATTTAGTAGAATAAGAGGCCTGTTCCCTACTTTTCCAACGCCTACCAGGTATTCCGTATTGATTTTTGATTTGATCATCTCGGGGGGCGGTTGAATTAAAGAAGGTGGCAGGTTAATGACCCCCTTTACGGAATTTACAAGCATTCCAAGGACTGTATCTTTAACCTCCACTATGATAATTCTAGATAGGCTGTCAGTCTCTTTTGATCTGAAGTCAAGCCGCTTGTTAAGGTCTATCACCACGAGAATCTTTCCCCTCAGGTTAATGAGCCCTTTTACGCATTCTGGAGCCTGAGGGATGCGGGTGATCCTAGGAACTGGAATAACTTCGGAGACCTGCATAATATCTACTCCGAACTCTTCACCTGAAAGTCCAAAGGTCACTAAACGAAGATTTTCTTCCGAAAATCCTGAACCTTCATCTGATGTTTCTTCAAACATTTGAATTCCTCAAATTAACTCCAAAATTTTAACTTGACATGTTTTCTGACCCTTCTTTTAAGTCACCAAATTTGAACTTCTCCGTAGCTGTTTTCATTCTTTCCCCAAGCAAAGAAAGATCGCTAGCCATGTTAGCAAGTTCTGACATTGAAGCACTCTGCTCTTCAAGAGCTGCAGCAGTTTCCTGGGTCCCTGTGGCGGACTGTTCCGAAATTGAGGAAATATCCTCCAGAGCGGAAGTGATTTCTTCAATAGATGCAGACTGTTCTTCTGTAGCAGCTGCAACATCCTCTACCATATTTGTAATTTCATTGATTGTAGTTACAATCCCTGCAACCATTTCAACTGCGTTATTAACAGACAGGGAACCGGCCTGCACATCTTTTTTACTGGCCTCTATACTTTCCACGGTTTCACTGATACTGTTTCTTATTTCATCGATTAAGCTGGAAATGTCATTAGCAGCACGACCGGATTCGTCGGCAAGTTTTCGGACCTCATCGGCTACAACAGAGAAACCCCGGCCGTGCTCGCCAGCCCGTGCAGCCTCAATTGCAGCGTTCAACGCAAGCATATTTGTTTGGTCGGCAATCCTGGTAATAAGAGTTACAATTTCATTGATTTGTTGAGACTTGGAGTCAAGCTCCGTTATCACTTCCTTAGTTTCATCAACAGAGAAGCGAATACGGTCCATATTTACCAGGATTTCTCTTGAGGCGTTTCCGATGTTATTGACAGAGTTATTGACAAGATTCGTATTTTTAGAAACTTTCTGGGTATTCTCCGCAATTTCCTGGATATTGTGTGTCATGTCCTGCATTGCATGAGTTATATCCACTATTTTTGTACTCTGCACTTCAGCCCCGTTTGAGATTTCAGTTGCAGTGTCAGAAATTTTCCTTGAAGCTGAAGCCACTTCCTCAGAAGAAGCAGACATTTCTTCTGAAAGTGTAGAAAGGTGAACCGAACTTTCCTGAATTCCTTTTATCAGGCTCCGAAGATTTTCAACCATTGATTTAAAAGCTTGTGATAGTTGAGAGATTTCGCTTCTCGAATTTCCTTTAATCTCAACACTAAGGTCTCCCTTAGAAATTTTCTCGGCCGCTTCGAGCAGTTCATATATGGGTTTTCTGTAGAGGTCCAAAATCACAAAAACAAGTAAAGCACCGATAAGTATTGAAAGAAGAGTAACGAAAAATATTTTATTTATAGAATTTACGAT
This sequence comes from Methanosarcina sp. DH1, assembly GCF_020804205.1. Lineage (NCBI taxonomy): Archaea > Methanobacteriati > Methanobacteriota > Methanomicrobia > Methanosarcinales > Methanosarcinaceae > Methanosarcina > Methanosarcina sp. DH1. The sequence goes on from NZ_WJBJ01000030.1 coordinate 22,982, forward strand.
CAGAGTGTTGAGCTTCTCTTTCTGGTCGGCACTGGCGGCTTCAGCACCCCCTTTAATCTGTGAAGCTATGGTTGCCATATTTTTCACATCAATCGCCTGTTTCTGTTTAAGAATCGTCAGGCGATCAAAGTCATTACGGCTTTCTTTGACATTGGCAATTATTGTGTTTCCAAGCTCAAGGTTTTCAGGTTTTACCATCTGCTGATTTAAACTCTTGGTAACTTCAGTTATATTCTCCATAAGCCGATAGAAGTTTTCCGCATACTGATCTTCGGAAGTAATTATATAATTCTGGTACTGGTTTCGAGCGTCCATTGCAAGTATGCTGATTTTCTGAGCTTCCTGAGCATTGGATAATTTTTGCTGGAGAACTTCGCCTGAAGAACTGTTTTCTACATATTGTTGATATTGAAACATCTGGTCTTGATAAAGTTCATCTGCTTTCTGTAAAATAAGCTCTCCATTTGAGTCAATATCGGTTCTCAGGGCTATCTCTTCATCGTTTGCTTTAACATAGCTATCAAAATTTTCCCTGAATTCGCTAGAATTTTTAAGAATAGAATCCATTCGGCCCTGGTTTACAGGATCAAGGTAGCCGAGATATATTTCTTTGGATATAGATGCTTGTGTGGGTATAAGATCAAGATGTTTATAAGTGTCTTCCTTATAAACAGGATCACCATAAATAACATAACTTTCCTGAGCTTCCAGGGCTCCCTGCATATTATTTGTGATAAAGGTCATGTTTTGAATGGCCCGGCTTTTCTTTTCAACATCATTCATACCATGATAACCTGTGTACCCAACAAAGAAAATCAAAATCAGAAGAAGAGCAAAGCCTATAACTAGATGCCCTATTTTTGTGTTTTTATACATTTTTCTCACCCTTGCCTTCAGCTTCTCCACTTCTATACATCTTCTATACCTCTTCTATACCTCTTCTATCTTCATGGGCTGTTAAAATATCAGTAGTATCCGCAAGGAAAGGTAAATGGGGGAATGTTTCTATGGAGACTGCCTGATCTTCCCAAAAAATTATTCAATACAGACTATTTAAGAGTTGATAAATTTTTTGATATATTAAAAAAGAGAACATGATAGAAAATTATTTTCTGTGATTTTAACCCAGTTTCACTCAATATCTCTTTAGATGTCTACCAAGTCTGACCTTTAGGCAACCGTCTTTTTATTTTTGCATATATATTGAAACTCTCTTTTTAATTTCACATACATATTGAAACTGTCTTTTTATTTTTGCATACATGTTATGGACTTACGCACCTGAGCAACATAATGAATTACGGCAAAGACTGTGAATAAATTATATCTTCAAGAGTCCGCTATTGTAAGAAAATACTCGACCTGTGAGCCAAAGTCGCCAAAGTTTATGGGTTTGGCAAGAACAGCATAACATCCAGCCTTAAGGAACTTTTCTTTACATTCAGGATCAGAGTAACCTGTGACCGCAACTACCTTTATACCCCGAGTTTCAGGGTTGAGTTTTATTTTTTGAAGCAATTCAAGACCGTGCATTTTCGGAAGTTCCATATCAAGTAATATCAGGTCAATTTTTGCTTTATTGAGAATTTCAAGAGCTTCAAAACCATTTTTCGCCTTTTTCGGCTCATGTCCAAAGGACTTAAGTAAGTCTGCTTCAACGGTCAGATTAAGTAAGTTATCTTCAACAATCAGAATTTCAGGCACTCAAATCTCCTCCTAAGGGGGGTTGCTTGAAGATTTTGTAAGCTGAACTTTTTGTAAATAAGATTCATAAACGAGATTTTTTTGTAAACAAGATACTATAAATGAAATTTTGTCAAATAAATGCTAAGTAACGGATTTTCTAACGCATTGAGTTTTCTAATGCATTGAGTTTTCTAACGCATTGAGTTTTCAGTGTCGCGTCAATTTTCAAGGATTCACTGATTCCGAATAATTGTAATTGATTTTATGCTACATTTTACAGTTGATTCGACACTAGTGAATAATGAATTTTTTAAGTAAGGTCTGAAACAAGAAAATGTAAAATGAAAATCTTTCCTTGTATCTTTACATGTATACCTTAGTCTTCCCTAAAACCAGGGCCATAAAGTTATGGAGATATTATTCTATCTTCAACAAGTATACCTTAGGCCTATAAATATTCCCGAGGTTAGTTTCAATTTACAATAATATATGAAGTTTAAGAAAATATAAATTTATTTGTTAGATTTAGATTCATATTATCAATATATAAATAGTGATAAAAATAATTTATTTAAATTCAAGGTTCGTTTTGGGCATTACTGTAGCAGAAAAGAACGGAAGTTAATCCCAGATTAAATCTAAAACAAACAGAGAAACGCTTTATTTATAAAACATAATATAATTAACACATTATTTAAATTTGAAGATCAAAACCGGAACTCGGCTGAAGATTGGGAAAGAGTGGACAACTTTTGCAAATAATTCATTAGCATGTCAATTAACTAGAGAATCTAAATAAATTTCAGCTTTCTGACATTATAAAGACAATTAAAAAATTTAATATAGCAGGTCTCGCATATATTTTTCTACACAATTTGGATAAATATGTCTTAACAAATAAAATGTACTGGTTACACATGTTAACCCTGAATAATTTTTGAATTAGGTCCTTTGATTCATGGCATAGGTTTGTGCAGAATATGCAAGCAAAAGGCAAACTTCTGCAGAGATAAAAATAAGGTGTCGAACATTCCAAAAAATAAAAGTGTAAATATCATCCGATATTGTCGCTTGTTCAAGAACGGAAGAAGGGAAATGAATGGCCAGAATTATGATCGTGGACGATGCCGAATTTATGCGGATGATTATTAGAGATATTCTTCTGATTCACGGACATGAAGTTGTTGCTGAGGTAGATGATGGGGAAGAGGCAATTCAGATTTATTTCGAAGTAAAGCCCGATATTGTGTTAATGGATATAATTATGCCAGATATGGATGGAAAAGAGGCACTGCAAAAAATTCTTACTATGGACCCTAAGGCAAAAATAGTAATGTGTTCTTCCATTGGTCAACAGGCCCTCATAACTGAATCAATGAAAATAGGAGCTATGGGTTTTATAGTAAAGCCTTTTGAGCCTGATGGAATGCTCGATGTAATAAAAAAAATTGCTGAACCGAATTAGATCCGATTTGAGCCTGATTGTAGATCAGTACTATTAAATCAAATTGCATTAACTGAAACTGCATTGAATAAAACAATTGAAGCTGTATTGAATAAAACAATTGAAGCTGCACTAATTATGTCAAATTAGACTTTTGTTAAATAAAAATTACAAGACGAAACTATTAAAAGACGAAACTATTAAAATAAATATTATATTTGAAGAAAAGTGCTTGAGATGACTATCCGCGCACTTATAGTGACTGATTCTGCTTTAATTCGCAAATTCCTTTCCAATATTCTCAGTCAGGACCCGAATCTCAGAGTTATAGGAACGGCATTCAATGGAAAGGACGGCCTTGAAAAAATTAAAAAATTAAGGCATGATGTCGTTCTTCTAGACAATGTTATGCCTATTTTTGATGGCCTTAAGACTCTTGCACGGGTTATGAAAGAGCACCCAACTCCTGTTGTAATGATTTAAGCCCTTGGAGAAAGAGCTAAGAAGATTACGCTTACAGCCTTTGAATAAGGAGCAGTGGATGTAATCCAGAAGCCTGAAGGGATTCTCAGTCAGAGCATACCAGATATGGCAGAAGAAATTTGCAGAAAAACCCGTGCAGCTGCAAAATCTAATCTTGAAAATCTGGAGTTCATGCAAAATAGAAAATTGAAAAAACCGGACATCAATAAAAGAAAAAAATTAGAGTCTAAAGCTGAACAGAAATAGGGACTAAACAAATGTTAGGATTAAACTAGAAATAGGGACTAAACAAATTTAAGATTAAAACAGAAACAGGGACTAAACAAATGTTGGGATTAAAACAGAAATAGAGATTAAAAACCATAATTGAATACGAGACCTAATCTAGAATTCAATCCCATTGAATTCTGTGTTGAAAAATCATCTAAAAAGGAAAAAAGAAAAAAAGGAAAATCTGAACTTCCAAAAAAGCAGGGAAAATTATGGATATATCAAAATATATGGGCATTTTCAGGGCAGAGTCTGAGAAATATATCAAAGAGTTGAGTGATTCCCTGCTGGTGCTTGAGACTGATCCTGAAAATGCGGAACAGATGAATACGCTATTTCGTGCAGCTCATACATTCAAAGGTATGGCCGCAACTATGGGGTTCAAACAAATTGTAGAGTTAACGCATGAAATGGAAAGTTTGATAGACAGACTGCGTACACGGCAAATTGTACTTAATTCTTCTTTGATTGATGTTCTCTTAGTATGTGTGGATGCCCTTGAGGAGCTTTTAGAAAATGTCTGTGAGAGTGAGGGAAATAAGCCCGGAAAAAGAGAAAAAGATGGGGATACTAAAAACGAATCCCATACTGATGTCTACGAAGTGTTAAAAGCCCTAAGGGAAGTAAACGATTCTCCTGAAAACGTTTCCATTCAAAAAGCCGGAGATAAATCCCTGCCTGCAGAGAAAGAAAATGAAGAAGGTGGAGAAGAAGGTGGAGAAGAAGGTGGAGAAGAAGGTGAAGAAGAAGGTGAAGAAGAAGGTGAAGAAGAAGGTGGAGAAGAAGGTGGAGAAGAAGGCTGCAAAATAAAAGATAACGGAAAAAAATGCATTAGAGATAAAGAAGTATCAAAAACTGCAGAAACTAATAAAGTAAAAAATGCCACGAAAGAAATATATCGACCAGAAAAAGAAGAAAAAACTTCAGCTTATCCAAAATCAAATCCTAAAGTGAAAATTGTTCAGAACCCAAGAATCAGTACCGAGCAGCTTGATAAATTGATGAATCTCGTGGGCGAGCTCGTAATTAACCAGAGCAGAATAAACGAGCTTACACGCAACCTGCAATCCAAGGAGCTTGAGGCTGCACTTTCAGATTTTCATAAACTAACAAGAGAACTGCAAGACGAAGTGATCGAGGCAAGAATGGTACCTCTGGACCATATTACCTATATCTATCCCAGAATGATCAGAGATCTTGCACGCTTACAAAATAAAAAAATTGATTTTATAATCAAGGGTAAAGAAATCAAGCTCGACAGAACTATTCTCGAAGAAATTGGGGATTCCCTGGTTCACCTGTTAAGAAATGCAGTAGATCACGGAATCGAAATTCCGGAGAAGCGTTTGAAACTTGGGAAAAAAGAGAATGGTACTATACTGGTTACAGCTTCAAGACAGGAAAATTTTGTCCTTATTAGAATAGAAGATGATGGATGTGGAATAGATACTAACGAAATCAGGAAAGTTGCATTAAAGAAAGGAATTATCTCAAGAGAAAGTGCGGAGCAGCTTCAGGAAGAGGAAGCAATGCAGCTTATCTTTACTCCAGGTCTCAGTACCTCTGATAGTGTTACAGATATCTCCGGAAGGGGAATCGGGATGGATGTTGTAAAAAACAGAGTTGAACGCCTTGGAGGATCCGTAAAAGTTGAGTCAAAGCCTGGACTTGGTTCCAGGTTCGAATTGAAACTCCCTTTAACCGTTGCGGTTTATCAGGCCATGCTGGTAAGAGTTGAAAAGGAAAAGTACGCAATTCCCTTCACAAACATAGTGAAAAACATTGAAGTTAACTCGCAGGAAATCAAGCATATCAAAGGACAGGAAGTCATTTTAATAGACAATAAAATTCTTCCACTTTTAAGATTGAGAAGGCAGTTTCAGCTATCTGATGATGACAACGAGAACAATATTTTCGTAGTTATGGTTGAAAAACACGGGCAATATATTGGAGTAGTCGTAGACGAGCTGCTTGGAAAACAGGAAGTAATAGTAAAAAGCTTCAAAAGTAAGCTTCTTGACAATACCGGAAGATTTGCAGGAGCAACAATTCTGGGCGACGGAAACGTTATTTTAATTATCGATGTTAACTCCCTTATTTGAGATACGTAGGAAGCATTAATGGGGATAGAAAAGCCTGGATAAAAAAAGGGATAAGAAAACTGGATAAAAAAAGGGATAAGAAAACTGGATAAAAAAAGGGATAAGAAAACTGGATAAAAAAAAGGGATAAGAAAACTGGATAAGAAAAACGGGATAAAAAAACTGGATAAAAAAACGGGATAAGAAAACGGGATAAAAAACCTGGATAAGAAAACCTGGATAAGAAAACCTGGATAAGAAAACCTGGATAAGAAAACCTGGATAAAAGTACTGCCGGTGAAAAAATGGATAACGGTCCAGTTAGAAAGGCAAATGATAGTGAAATAAATAAAGAGAAAAATAAAGGGAAAAGTAAAGAGATAAATAGAGGGATAAAAACATATCAAAATCTAGAAAAAGACCCGGGCTTTGAATTATTAAAGAGAACTATTAGTGGAAACACCGGCTTTAACTGTGAATATTATAAGGAAGCTCATTTCAAGCGTAGAATTAACGTGCGCGTTCGCGCCACCAATTCTGAGAGTTATGGAGCATATCTGAAACTTTTGAAGAAAGATCCGGAGGAATACGAATTTCTTCTTGATGCTCTCACTGTAAATGTTAGTGAGTTTTTCCGAAATCCTGAAACCTTCAGAATAATCGAAAAAGATGTCGTTCCCTCTCTTGTTACAAACAGATCAGGACTATTTATCCGATCAATTCGCATATGGAGTGCTGGTTGTGCGGCAGGAGAAGAAGCCTATTCCCTTGCTATCCTGCTTCACAGGACCCTGAAAAACGACTTTAATAAGTATAGAATAAGAATTATAGGGACGGATATTGATATTCAAAGTCTGGAAAAAGCCAAAAAGGGCATTTATAATGAGAATTCACTTAAAAACCTTGATCCAGGCACAAAGGAACGTTATTTCTTCAAACAGGGAGATAATTATCAGGTAATAGACGAAGTTAAGAATATAACGCAATTTAAACGTCACGATTTGATTTCAGATCCCAGAATCGATCATTTTGATCTTATTGTCTGCCGAAACGTAATGATATATTTTAAAAAGGAGATTCAAGAGCAATTACAGCTTAGTTTCTACAGGGCTCTCGAAAAAGGAGGATTTTTTATAATAGGAAAGTCCGAAACACTGCTTGATACTGCATCAAGTTTCTTTAGATCTTACAATACAAGAGAGCGCCTGTACATAAAGGAAATCTAAAGGGAAATTTATGGAAGATCAAGAACCTGAGGAATTTGTATTATCCGAAAATTAGTTTACTTTTTTAATTTATTTTAATAATTATATCATGTATACAGATAACCCAACTATTTCATTTCAACTTCAAACTTGCTTTATTTTATACTATAGTTCTCCTTTACTCAAATGAGTAGAAATTACTCAACATTTAATTTATGCCTACCTGCTGCTTTATCGCCTATTTAACTTTCGTACAGTTTTGAATTTGTGAAATCATTTCAGGACACAGCACAAGGATACCGACAAAAATTACGGACGTAAAGCAACCCTTGATACTTCTACTGGTGATCTCCTAATAAGGACTATTTTTAAGGACTATTTTGAGAGAAGAAGTAATATTGATAAATAATTTTAGATTTTTAGATTTTTAAAGCAAGTCATTTTTTAAACTGTTCATTTTTGAATTCACTCTCGTTTCTTCATCTTTAGGACTTACGCACTTGAGGAACAAAATCAATTACAGCAAAGACTGTGAATTAAAGTCATGTTTTAAACAGTTGGCGGTCTGATGCTGTTGATTTTTCATTTCAACTGCGTAAGTCCTAATCTTTTCTCTAAAAACGCACATGAAATTCTTCTAATCACAAGCATAAAGAAATGAAAGTACTTGTAAGAACTTTCATGCCAAAATTATATATCTGATATAAATATTATAATTCACATTATTAGTTCCATTAATAAAGCAAAAGAAATAAAAGTAGCATAAAACTTTAAATGTGTATCTGAGGCTAGATCCAAGGTAAAGTGACACTCTGAATATACTTGAGCACACTCTGAGTATATTTTAAGTATACTTTAAACAACAAATTAAGTTATACTTTAGATAATACCATGAGTGCACTTGAAGTACGTATTATAGTCATGCCTGTAATTGTTGCAACAAAAAAACATCATTGTATCTCATTGGGAAGTTGCATTATTTAGCCTCGTGACCATAGTATACATTAAGTATACATTAAGATATTAAGTACGCTTTAGATGACACTCTGAGCACTGCTCTAAAATTCTTTGAGTAACCCTTTGAGTAAACACTATATTCTCAGTTATTCTGTAAGAGATCTGAAAAGTTCTGAAAGCTTACAGAAGACTAGAAAACAGGGAAACCAAACCTGATCATTCGTAAACTAATGTCATGGCAATTTAATTATTGAGCATAATCTTTGGCATAATCTTTGATAGCTTTTCATCAAAAGATGTCGATTCAGAGTTAACATGTGACCAATAACTAAATTTTCAAGATACTAGTGTCAAGAAAACTTAGTTATTGATTATCCAGTAAACTTTGAATCGTTGTACGCTGATGAGAAAGTACTAAGGATTATGATCCATAATTAACTTGCCATGACACTAGTTTCAAGATAACAATAATTAAGCAAATGGGAGATTTTTATGGAAATCAACGGAGTAGAAATCGAAGATACATATGCAGAAGCGTTTCCGATCAAGATCGCACGGGTACTCATAACAGCTGCTACCAAGCGCTGGGCCCTTGTAGCGGCTACTGAAGCTATAGGCTTTGCAACATCCGTTATAATGTGTCCTGCCGAAGCTGGAATTGAGAGATTAGCAAGTCCCGGTGAGACTCCCGATGGCAGGCCTGGAGTTTACATTCAGATATGTAATTTTAAATATGAAGCTCTGGAAGGACAATTGCTTCAAAGAATTGGACAATGTGTCCTCACAGCCCCTACAACTGCAGTTTTCAACGGGCTACCTGAGGCTGAAAAGCAGTTTGCCATTGGTGCTAAACTCAGATTTTTCGGAGACGGCATGGAGTCAGAAGTCCAGATTGAAGGCCGCAAGATGCACAAAATTCCTATCATGGAAGGAGACTTCTTGAACGAAGAAAATATTGGAGCTGTAGCTGGAATTGCAGGCGGAAACTTTTTCATCTTCGGAGACTCCCAGATGACCGCCCTGACCGCAGCCGAAGTTGCTGTTGATGCAATCGGAGAGCTTGAAGGTACAATTACCCCCTTCCCTGGCGGCATTGTATCCAGCGGATCCAAATCCGGAGCAAACAAATACAAGTTCCTGAAAGCTACTGCTAATGAAAAATTCTGCCCTTCCATAAAGGATAAGGTTGAAAACACTGAAATCCCGGCAGATGTCAATGCTGTTTATGAAATAGTCATCAACGGGCTTGATGAAGAAAGCATAAAAACTGCCATGAAAGCAGGAATTAAAGCCGCTGTAACTGTTCCGGGCGTTAAGAAAATCTCAGCAGGAAACTACGGCGGAAAGCTGGGTAAATATCAGTTTAAACTGCATGAGCTCTTCTAAGCTCTAAAACTTTTTCTTTTTTACTTTTTTCTCTATTCTTGGCTCTTCGCTACTTCAGTGGGTAACTTGAATTTAACTTCAAACGCACATGAAATTCTTCTAAATCACAGACACAAAGAAATGAAAGTAGTTGAAAGAATTTTCATGCCAAGAATTTTCATGCCAAATGTTAAGGTAGCATATTAAAGTAGCAATATTAAAGTAGCAATATTAAAATAGCAGTTATTAAAATAGCGTTTATTAAAATAGCAGTTATTAAAATAGCATATATCATATATGAAAACAGTTATTGTTGAAAATCACATTCAAGCTCAATTTTTTCATATTTGATCTTAATGCTTTCTAACTAAACAATTATTTTCAATCCATACAAAAAAGCGAAAGGCCTATTCTTTTTTTATTTTCTATTTTAGCGACTCTGGTCCAAAATCTAGTGATTTTTGTATTTTTCGATTGAAATCATGAACTTGCAGGAAGAATTTGTTCTTCAATCAAACTCAATATTTGATATCGAAAGACTTCCATCGAGAGGACGTATTTAATGGATTATAACCAATTACAAAATCTAGTGATTTTCAATTTCACGTTTATCACTGGATTTTGGTACTGAGTCATTTTAGCCCTTATGTAATGATAATCACAGAATATAGGATCGAATATAAAAAAATCAAAGACTTTAGATATCAAAGACTTTAGATATCAAAGACTTTAGATATCAAAGACTTTAGATATCAAAGACTTTAGATATCAAAGACTTTAGATATCAAAGACTTTAGATATCAAAGACTTTAGAGTCCAATTGCATTAAACCCAGAAAGTAAAACATCTCTCGGGTCAATGCCAGTTACATGCATCATGACATAAGCTGCAACGAAGGTCCCTGTCATGCTTCCTATGTTTGCAAAGCTTGCGACAAGGAGGACTCGCATGAACTTATTTTTGAACATTTCCTTGAAGGTTTCTACTCCTGCCAGAGCTTTTATATCTGCAGTAGTAGGGTTTCGCTGTTTCGCTTCGACAAGACCAGCAAACCAGCCTGCAGCAATAAGAGGGTGCAGAGTGGTTAACCAGGCAACCGAAAAGGCAGTCAGAACTGAATAAGGATGACCACCTGCAAGTAAAGTACCGATTGCACTGAGAGTTCCTGTAATAATAAACCACCATCCGAAGGCTATTAACAGGAGTTTAAGTGGAACACCAGAAAACAGCAGTAGTAAAAAAAATCCAACTATAACGGCGACAAAAGCAAAGCCAACAATCTTTCCAAAACCTATGCGTTTCTTTGGAACCTGCATAAGACTATTCAGGGGAGGAACGCTTTTCGGGTTCTTCAGGTACTTAGTTACTCCTGGCTTATGTCCGGCTCCAATTACCACGACAACAGTTTTGTTTCCACCTGCGGCAACCTTGAGGATGCTTCCTGCAAGATATGCATCCCTTTCATCAATGAGAACCTCAGCTGCAGTTGGGGCAAATTCTCTAAGTTCATTTACGAGACCAGTTACAACGTCGGTTTCTGTAATTTTATCAATGTCTATGTCAGTTCCTTTTCCTATTCCTATTAAGCCACCTAAAAGGGAAAAGATCATCTTGACTTTTTCCAAGAACTTCATTTTTCCCCAGAAACGCTGGAGGGTCACCTGAATATCCCTATCAATTAAGGCAATTTTAGCCCCTGTAGACTCGGCTTCCTCGATTGCAGCAAGCATTTCGGCTCCGGGCCTTACACCCATGTCGTCGCCGATCTTTTTCTGTACATAGGCAAGCAGCCAGTGAATCATGTAATAGTAAACCTTGCCTTCAGTAAGAATGTCCTTGATAGGCACCTGCTTTTCCTGCACATTACCCTTAAGGGAATCGTAACGTCCCCTACAAAGCTCGACAGCTACAATATCAGGTTTCAGCTCCCTTATAGCGGCCTTGACCTCGGCAACACTCTTTTCAGAGACATGGGCTGTTCCTATAAGCACAACTTTTGATGGCTGATATTCAGCCTGATGCGCATCCGAAAATTGAGAAGATGAAGGAATTGAAACTTCGGAAGCCGAATCAGGAATAGGTTCTGCAATAATTTCGGAACTTATGTCAAGCTTGGTTTCAAGCTTATCGGGTTCTATCTTGGATGCTGACACAGAAGTTTTTTCTTCCTGCGGCATGTTAATTGAAGAACCAGAAATTTTAGACTTTCCGACAGAAGTGGAGTTTTCTGCGGATTCGGTCACAAGTTTGTCCATAGAATATATTGACTCCTGAGATGAACTTATTGACTCCTGAGATGTATTATAAAAATTGTAGTCAGGGTCCTTGTCCTGAGAATCTGTAATTTCAGGTTTGCTCATTGTTAATCTCTCTGCTGCGACACGTTAAGATGATGCGTGAAAGCATATCCCTTGAAGGACTGCAGTTAATTGCATGAGTAATTAAATTCTTCACATAAAATAACCAAGCTATAAAAAAACTTAGCTATAAGCAGATAGTTAACTGGTGGTAATTATCTGCCAGAGATTTATATTTTGCTGCTTTCAGGTTTTATTCTTAGATTCATATTTGCTGCTTTCAGGTTTTATTCTTAGATTTATGTTTTTTGCCTTCAGAGTTTTATTCTTAGATTCATTTTTTGTTGTCTTCAGGTTTTATTCTTAGATTCATTTTTTGTTGTCTTCAGGTTTTACACACAATATATATAATATTTAATTTATATAATTGTTTATAAACTTATATAATATATTCCAATACAATTTGGTAAAACATGAGTTATGAAAAATTTAATAGAGTATGATCTTTTGATAAAAATATCTTTTGATGAAACCTTAATGAAACCTTATTTTGACAAGTCCTTTTTGACTAACTCCCTGTAAAACCTCTTTGATAATTTCCTCTTTGATAATTTCCTCTTTGATAATTTCCTCTTGATAAATTCTACTTAAGAATCTTCTTACTCGGAAATCTCCCTAATCTAGAGTGTTTAAGAATTACTCTGACCTCAGTTTCAGAGTCCGTACAAGATCCGTTCTTGAGAGTATTCCTACAATCGACCCGTTATCAATAACGAGAACTCTTCCAATATTTTTAGATGATATGAGTCTCAGGACATCAACGGCTTGCGCATCCGGAGATACCGAGATAACATCTCTGGTCATAATATCCGAGACCTGAGCCGCCGGGCGGTCAACAGGAGGAATATGCTGGATATCCGTAAACGTCACAATTCCTTTCAGGCTGTCCCCTTCCATAACAGGGTAACCCATATGTTTCTTCTCAAACATGAATTTGACCAGGTCGTCCACGCTCATAGAAGGACTGACTGAAACCACATTTCTGGTCATAATATCCCTGACCCTAATATTTTCAAGTGTCACCTCAGCCCGAGTAGAACGTTCCTCCTCAGACGCGCCGACATAAATAAAGAGCGCGATCAAAGGGAACCAGGGATTGCCTATGAGAATTCCAAAAATTGCCATAAGAACAGCAAAAAATTTCCCTACAGATGCTGCACTCTGGGTAGCTTTCACATAGGACATTCTTCTCGCGTAGAAAGAGCGAAGTACTCTACCTCCATCCATTGGAAAAGCAGGCAGCAGGTTGAAGATCCCGAGTATAAGGTTCATAACCCCAAGAATCCAGATAACAAGGTATACCGGGTTTTGAGAAAGCATAGGGTTAGGGGAAATGAAACTTCCGTATACTAAAAGACAGACTAAGCCTATTACAAGGCTTGTAAGGGGTCCCGCAGAAGCCATTTTTGCTTCCTGTTCAGGTTTTCGGGGTATCTTTTCCATAGACGACACTCCTCCAAAAAGGAAGAGCGTGATGTTCTCAATTTTGACCCCGTAACGCATTGCTAGATATGAATGTGCAAGTTCATGTACAAGGATCGAAGCAAAAAGCAGGATGGCAGTCAGGACTGAAAGTGAATATCTTGTGACAGACGGCTCAACTCCTTCAAAACCAAAAGGTTGCGGGTTGATCGCAAACGCATAAGCAAATATGGGTAATATGAGAAGAAAAGTTATGTGCAGCCTGATAGGTATACCCATAACACTCCCGATTTTCACTGACGATTTCATAAAGTAAATACCCCCATTTTCATTTTTATAGTATTAAGAAGACGGCTAAACGTGAATATGAACTAACGCGAAATCAGGTTAACACTAAATCAGGTAAAGTTGGATCTGAACTTAAAATATCAGGTTCAGACTGTCGCAAATAACACAGCTCATCAGGAGTTGAAATTTATAGGTAGTTCTGTTCATAAATTCCACTGGAGCTGTCCGTAATTTCACTAAACTCTGCTCTTAAACTCTTCATAAGTTCACTAAACTCTGCTCTTAAATTCGTCGTAATTTCACTAAACTCTGCTCTTAAACTCTTCATAAGTCCACTAAACTCTGCTCTTAAATTCGTCGTAATTTCACTAAATTCTGCTTCTAAACTCTTCGTAAGTTCACTAAATTCTGCTCTTAAATTCGTCGTAATTTCACTAAACTCTGCTCTTAAACTCTTCATAAGTCCACTAAACTCTGCTCTTAAATTCGTCGTAATTTCACTAAATTCTGCTTCTAAACTCTTCGTAAGTTCACTAAATTCTGCTTCTAAACCCTTCTAATTAACTTTCCCTCATAAAGTCGTCTTGAAAAATTCAACTGATCAAATTACCTGATATAAAGATAACTGACCTCATTTATTATTTGGCGATAATTATACATATCTGTTTGTACGTGATGAGACACGACTAATACGCAATAGCAAATTAAAACAGTTGAGCAAAAACCGAAGAAATTATGTAAGTAAGAAAGAAGTAAGATTTTAAATTCTGCTGTCAATTAAAGTTCTGCTGTTAATTAAAATTCTGCTGTTAATTAAAGTTCTGCTGTTAATTAAAATTCTGCTGTTAATTAAAGTTCTGCTGTTAATTAAAGTTCTGCTGTTAATTAAAATTCTGCTGTTAATTAAAGTTCTGCTGTCAATTAAAGTTCTGCTGTCAATTAAAGTTCTGCTGTTACTTTTCTCAGATCTTGCAGGAATTCGTCTATATCGCGGGATGTGTTGTGAGGCATCAGGACCAGGCGAAGAGACCTTGGGCTGCGAGTAATTGAGACGTTCCAACCAAATTTCTTAAGGAGCTGCTCCCGCACAAGATCAGGGTTCGGAACTCTCAGGGCGACCACGTTCATTACAGGCTCGATCAGAGGTTCGAAACCTAATTTTCGAGATTCTTTGACCAATTTTGCAGTAAGCTGCATGCAGTACTGTACATTTTTTCTATATCCTTCACGTCCAAGATACTTCATAATGGCATAAGTGGCCGCGGCTGAAGCTCCACTACGTGTGCCTGTGAGAGTAAACTGAGCTTTTGTTGTAAGATATGGAGTATTTACCTTAAGTGAGTCCATAAAAGAAGGAGATCTGAATAACAGGGCACCCGAGGGAATTGTGGAGAGACCCATCTTATGGGGATCTATTGCAATGGAGGTAACACCTGGAACTTTGAAATCGAAAGAATATGGCTTTTCAAGGAATGGAATTACAAACCCTCCGAAAGCTGCATCAATATGAAGGAAAATCTCATTTTCAAGAGCAAGTTTTGAAAGTTCCTCAATCGGATCTATCTGTCCGAATTCTGTATTTCCTGCTATCCCTACGAGTCCGATAGTGTTTGCATCTATAAGACGTTCCACAGATGCGATATCCACCCTGAATTCAGAATCCAGAAGAGCTCTTTTAACCTTAATCCCCATCATATTGGCGACCTTATCAAATGAGAAGTGAGCTGACTCGGGAACAACTATATTGAGAATCTCACCTGACTTTTTCCCGTCTTCAGTTACGAGGTTTTTCATGCCTCTTATAGCCTGAATATTAGATTCCGTGCCTCCTGTTGTAAGATAACCGCAAACCGAACTCTCACATGAATCTCCGGAAGGAATTTCAACAGATTGAGCATGAAGAAGTTCTCCCAGCATCTGGATAACTTCTTGTTCCAGTCTGTGGGCACCTGCAAAAAGTCCCAGGTCGCCCAGGTTAGCCTCAATAAATAGCCTGTGAGCCTCAATCGCGATTCTGTGCGGGTGAGTGCACATTGAACTTAAAACCCTGTAGTAATCCGTATCTTCTGACTTTACATCTTCCAAGTAGGAAAATATCTCTTTCTCAGAAAGACCCTGCTCATTCATGTGGATAAAGTAAAACCAGTTTTATTTAAAATACTTATGGAATACAACTGCTAAATTACCAGGTACCTCTCCTAACAACAGGACGAGGAAGTGTCCAAAATCTAAAAAAAAGAATGTATGTTAAGATATCATAATAATGTCTGCTTAAGAGGGAGACCCCTATATTTCGAGTGGAGAGATTTTTGTAGGTCTAGGAATGTGAATTTATCAGAACATATAGCTTAGATTTATTAGTTTTTTGAAAACGCACATAACATTCTTCTAATCACAAGCACAAAGAAACCACAAGCACAAAGAAACGAAAGTACTTAAAAGAACTTTCATGCTGAACAATATTTTTTCTGATAGATAGGTCATCAGTACAATGAATGTATTTGATGAATATTTGATGAATATTTGATGAACATTTGATAAACGTTTGATAAACGTTTGATAAACGTTTGATAAACGTTTGATAAACGTTTGATAAACATTTGATGAATACATTTAATCAGCTTTTTCTCTTTTGTGAAAAACATTTCCAAAAAGAAACTAGCCTTTTTAATAATAAATTATATATAGTATTAACTCTATAACTAAACAACATTATTTTACTGATAAGCAGAATAAAATCTTATTTTATTTTGCTGCCTAGAACTTCCAATCTCTTTAATGGAAACCATGGGGTCTGGGGGTTATATAAACGTTCCAGTGGAAATTGGGGGGTCTAACCTATGTTTTTACTCTTTTCTTTGTTTATCTTTCTTTGATTTCCTTAACTTTCTACCTTTTTTATTTTCTCGATTTTCTTTGACTTTCTTTGATTTCCTTAACTTTCTTTACTTTCCTAGCTTTTTTATTTTCTTTATCTTTTTCTTACTTTTTCAATGCAAATAATTCTGAGTTTTAAAATTTATTTAAAGTTTTCTATTTTCTAAACTCTGTAAACCCTTTTATTCACAGGTGATTTGATTTACATGATTCTAATTTTATCTCAAAATTTTTATTCTTTAATTTTATGTAAAAATATTCTAATTTTCATAACTTCTTCCATTCGAAAGGAAGGGTTTAAATTCAACCTCCATTGATTCTGGAGTTCATAATTTTTTGTTTCAGCTATAATAAGTTGTATAACGTTGGTTTTTATGGTGGATATTTAAGGTATAAATCTTTTCCAGTGGAAACAAGGGGGTCTTTACCATAACAATTAATACGGTGTACTTCCATTGCATCTACTGCAAATATAGCTTAAAATTACTTGTTTATAAACCAATTTCACCTAAAATTTCAACAAAAGAAGATCTGGAATATAGATTTTATCTGGTAGGCGAGATATCTTAATACTTAAAACTCGCCCGCCATTTTATCATCAGCTAGTAGAAAATAAGGGTTTCAGGCATTAATTATAAGCAATATGTCTCTTCTATCCCTTTCTCCTTATTAGCAGGATTTATAGGGTTTTTCATAAAGGCACAAATAATAATGAAGTAAAATCTCAGAAATCCTAAAACGAACTTTAGTTCCAGATATTGAGAGTTAAAATTTCGGAGTTAAGAGTTTAACCTTTCCCCCTTTCCCTCTCTCCCCCTTTCCAAATATCTTTTACATAAAACCACATTTACAGCCTCCTAAAATCCCTTGATAACCATTACACAAATTATTGAAACCCGCTAAACGGCTATTGTAAGATTAGTCTAAAGCTTGTCAAATAGTTGCGGTTATAATTGTCATGCATTTGAAAAGGAAGCTCTAAAAACACAATACTTAATAGATGCGGATCAGGAGGATTAAATTGACTGCAGACTGTAAAATTCCTCCTGATTTCAGGTGGCAGTAAAACGTTTAAGATTAAAAACACTTAAAATTAGTAAAACGCTTAAAATTAAAAGTGCTTAAAATTAGTAAAACGCTTAAAATTAAAAGTGCTTAAAATTAGTAAAACGCTTAAAATTAAAAGTGCTTAAAATTAGTAAAACGCTTAAAATTAAAAGCATTTAAAATTAGTAAAACATTTAAAATCAAAACATTTAAAATTAAAAAACTAAAAATCATTATTACAAAAATAAATATTAAAGTAATTCAAAGAAAAAGTATACAGAGTTTTTCAACTATATTAATTTATTATATCTAACTTACGTAGTAAAATTACTGCGCCTACTGTATCAATTAATTTTACATGCAACGGTTTGCATTGTATTAAGTTTGCATTGTATTAATTGTCTGCGTTAGAAGTATCTTAATTTCTTAAATGCTTAATATCATAATTTTTATAGAGGATCTTCATGATAAAAGCTCAATCATTAGACGGCTTATTCGAAAAATTACTTGACGGAAAATCAATTTTCAAAAATAAAGAAGTACTTCGGCCTTCTTATACGCCTGACCTTTTATTGCACAGAAATGAGCAAATTAACAGTCTTGCGACAATCCTGGTTTCTGCACTCCGAGGAGAAACTCCTTCCAATGTACTTATTTATGGGAAAACCGGAACAGGAAAAACCGCTGTTACCCGTTATGTTGGAAAAGAACTTGAAAGGGTAAGTGAAGAGAAATCCCTTTTCTGCTCGGTTGTTTATATTAATTGTGAAGTAATCGATACACAGTACCGGCTCCTTGCAAATCTTGCCAGACATTTTGAAGAAGAAGTTCCTATGACCGGGTGGCCTACTGATCAGGTCTTCATGAAATTCAAGGAGGCAATAGATTCCAGAGAGCAGGTCATTGTCATAATTCTGGACGAAATCGATAAGCTGATCAAAAAAGGCGATGATGTTCTTTATAATTTATCGAGAATCAATACAGACTTGCAGAGAGCCAAAGTCAGTATGATCGGCGTTTCAAACGATCTGAAATTCACGGAATTTCTGGACCCCAGGGTCAAAAGTTCCCTGGGCGAAGAAGAACTTATTTTTCCTCCTTATGACGCTGAACAGATAAGCGATATCCTGAAACAAAGAGCAAAAATGGCCTACACCGACGGTGCTCTTGGTGAGATGGTAATTCCCTTATGCGCCGCTTTTGCAGCTCAGGAACATGGCGATGCAAGGCGCGCACTTGACCTCCTAAGGGTCTCGGGGGAAATTGCAGAAAGGGAAAATCAGCCTCAGGTTCTTGAAGAGCACGTAAGGCGCGCTCAGGAAAAAATCGAAGTTGATCGAGTAGTCGAAGTGGTAAGAACCCTTCCAACCCAGTCCAAACTCGTACTATATAGTATCATTCTTTTGCGGAGCAGAGGCAGAGAAGGTAAAAATGTCACAACAGGCGAGATGTACAATGTTTACCGCCAGCTCTGCCACCATATTGACGTAGATATTCTTACCCAGCGCAGGGTTACTGATCTCATGTCCGAACTTGATATGCTGGGAATAGTCAACGCAGTGGTTGTAAGTAAAGGTCGCTATGGTCGAACGAAAGAAATTTCACTGAGCGTTCCAGTCGAAAGCACCCGTAAAGTACTTCTTGAGGATTACAGGCTCAAACCTCTGGTAGACTTCAAGGCATCAGTTTTCAGCAAGATGTTTTCGTAAATACGTTTTCATAAAGACGTTTTCAGCAAGACGTTTTCGTAAATACGTTTTCATAAAGACGTTTTCATAAGAACGAGGCATGTTTTCACAAGGATGAGACTTTTTATATTCTCCATCCTGGTTTTTTG
This sequence comes from Methanosarcina sp. DH1, assembly GCF_020804205.1. NCBI lineage: Archaea > Methanobacteriati > Methanobacteriota > Methanomicrobia > Methanosarcinales > Methanosarcinaceae > Methanosarcina > Methanosarcina sp. DH1. The sequence goes on from NZ_WJBJ01000030.1 coordinate 42,301, forward strand.
GCCTACCTTCTAACTTCTCACTTTTTCGGGGTTCCCATAACCTCTTTTAACTTTTCTTATTTTAGGTCTTTAAATCTTCTCTAACTTCCCTTACTTCAGGTTTTTGCCTTTCTTTGCCCTTTCTCTACTCTCAGTTTTTCAGTTTTTTCGTGCTCCAGCTTATTTTTATCATTCATGTGTTAGTTTTCAGGAAATAATATATACGATCCTGTGATTTGACTAGAATCATATTATCTTATGGTTAGCTTATGGATTCGATTATTCAACTTATGAGTTAATTTATAATTTTATCTCTATCCACCTTTAAAATTAGGATTCAATATACTCAGGTTTCTGTTCAAATCTAATAATTCAATAGTCCAAACCCAATAATCTAATATTAAACAAATTAGACAATTCAAATCCAATGATTATTGCTTAGATAATTCAAATCCAATGATTATTGCTTAGATAATTCAGATCCAATGATTATTGCTTAGATAATTCAAGTCCAATGATTATTGCTTAGATAATTCAAATCCAATGATTATTAATTAGACAATTCAAATCCAATGATTATTGCTTAGACAATTCAAATCCAATGATTCATGATCCAGTAATTTAAGTTAGTAATTCAGGTTTAATGGCTCATATTAATAGTTTAAGTTTAATTAAAGTTTAAAGGGTAATTTTTGATGAAGATAATAGCGTTCGTAGGCATGCCAGCATCTGGAAAGTCGGAAGCTGCCAGAATTGCTGCTGAAATGGGTATTCCCGTTATTAACATGGGTGATGTGATCCGAAAGGAAGTTTCAAAGCGCGGGCTTGAACCCAATGATTCCAATACCGGAATGGTTGCAACACAACTTCGCAAATGCGAGGGTATGGATGCAGTCGCAGTACGCTGTACTTCCCAAATCAGGGATGCCGGCTCTGACCTTATTGTTGTGGATGGGGTGCGTGGAATTGCCGAAGTGGAATGCTTCAGGCGAGAATTCGGAGAAGGTTTTATTCTAATTTCTATTTATGCTCCTATTGAAATTCGCTTTTCTAGAGTTCAGAAACGAGGACGAAGCGATGATATGAACAGTATAGAAGGTCTCCGCAACCGGGACGAACGAGAACTCGGCTGGGGGATGGGAGAAGCTATAGAAGCATCGAATATTGAAATTGAAAATAATTCCACTCTGGAAATTTTCAAAAAGGATGTTGTTGAAGTTTTGAGCAACTACTTTGAAAAAAACCCCGCTGAGTAACACTCTCAAATATATTTCTGAAAAAAATTCAAAATTCCGGAATAAATCCTTTTTAAATTACTGGAGTAGATTTATGATACATGTTAAGGTTTCAGCAGCTGTATATCCTACAGAAGACTCGGAAAAGGTTGTCAAAGCAGTCTCGTCTCTTTTTACTGATATTGAACTTGAGAAGAAAGATATTGAAATCACTGGTTCAGAAACGGGAGTTTCTCCTTCCTTTTTCTTTTCAGGGGAAGGAGGAATTGATGTTCTGCAAACTCTGCATTGGCTCATTCGCAGGGAAGAAATTATAGATAGCGTCCGCAACAAAGCTTTCAGCAAAGGTTTATCCAGCGACGGGCTTTCGGTTTGTTTTTCGCTCAATAAACAGGCTGCTTTTGTCGGAATTCCCAGTGTTCCTGCACAGGAAGAACCTCTTGGATCTATTGAAATCGTTATCACAGCCGACTCTCAGGAAGAAATGGAAAGGCTTTTTGAATGGCTTTTGCCCCTTACTGAAGATGGAAAGCCTGTTGTTGAGGTAGAAATGGACTCTGTGGAGAAGAATTGAAGGGCTTTAACATGTTTTACACAACATACATTTTCTCTGTAACCTTTTAATCCATTTTTTACCAACTTTCAATACATTCAAAATATATTTTTAATCAATTTTTACTACATTTTTAATATTTAATATCTTTAATATTTTGTAAACTGGGCTAATAATAGTTCATTAAAATAATTCAGTTAAATATATCTCAGTTCTCGCTAGATGATGTATATTGATAAATGAAAAGGAATGAACTTTCATCATGCAATTGCACAGAATCAGCTATTCTTCGCGTGCAGTCATTGAAGACCCTTTCAAATGGGCTTACACGCTTGAAGACCATGGATACACCGGTTGGGAAGTCGTACAGGAAGGTTCTCAGTGCCTGAACAGTAAGAACATTCAGAATTTGAAAAATATCAGTGAAACCACAGGTCTCGAGCTAACTCTGCACCTACCTTTCTCGGATATGAATCTGGCAGGTCTGAATTACTCAATCAGGACAGAAGTTATCAGGCAGATGAAGCACTACCTTACTCTTGCCTCTAACTATGTCAATCTTGCTGTAGTACACCCTGGTTATCTTTCTCCTTATGGCGCGCAGGTTCCACAGGAAGCTTATTTTACCAATCTTGCTTCTCTTCAGGAAATCTGTGACTTCGCTGCGGATTTCGGAATCCTTGTTGCTGTCGAAAATATGCCCGACATGCCTAAGATCTTTGGAAAATATCCCGACGAGATGCTTGAGATGCTTGAATCCATTGGAAGCCATAATGTAGGTTTCACCTTCGATGTCGGACACGCAAACACATTAGGGCTTATTGACGATTTTCTGGATCAGTTAAGCAATCGTATTTCCCATGTGCACATCCATGATAATATGGGAAAAAAAGATGAACATTTACCTATTGGAGAGGGTAATATTAACTGGAAACAGGTTATGGAGAAGCTCTCAAACTATGAAGGAATCTTTGTTACTGAAATGAGTTCAGTAGAAGAAGGGATCAAGAGCCTCGAGTTTTTAAGGGATTTGTGATAAGGAACTTGTGAGTTTTTGAGGCTCTGTTTCCCGTTTTTTACTTCTTTCAAATTATTTTTTCCCTATATTTTCATAAATTGTTTTTCTGAAGAACCCCTTGAAATTATTTTTCCCTATATTTCCATAACTCGTCTTTCTGAGGAACCTGTTGAAATCATTTTTTAATTGCCTTACAAAAGATAACATTGTTACCATTCCAGAGATCGATATCTGGCAAGACATCATCATAGCACTCGACTTTTTCAAAGTTTTCTTGTACCAGCATCTTTTTCAGGTCATCATAAGTGAAGAAGTGAGTCCAAAAACGATATACATTGAAATTGTCTGAATTATCGATTACGATGTGCTGGTACAATATCACTTTGTCCATCGGATAATAGTAGGAGTCTGAAAGAACAAGGTATGGTCTATCTTTCCAAAAGCCACATTCTTCCATTTCCCAGGATTTTTCAGCAACTTTCAATTCGATGTCTTTATCACTGAGAACATCAAAAATGAAAATTCCTTTAGGCTTTAAAGCTCTGTAAATATTCTGTAATAAAGTCTTTCTTGCAACTGGTGTTAAGACGCCAAAATCAGTAAAAATCATCATTGCAAGGTCATATTTATTCTCTTCACATAGTTCGAGGTAATTCTGGGTTATGTATTCTATATCCAGGTTTTTCTTTATGGCTTCATTTCTGGCATATTCGATTGAATTCTTTGAGAAATCGACACCTGTTACTTTATGTCCCCTCTTTGCCATAACCTCAGCATACAATCCGGGTCCGCATCCCAGATCAAGAATATTCATTTTTTCCTGATTGACGGAGTTTAAAATCCAGTCCACGGTACTTTCTATACTTGCTTTTCTCCGGCTTGCCAGATCAATATCCGGGTTCAAATGGATATTCAACAGCTGCTTTGAAATGTGGTCATCTGTCCACATAACAGCGTTTCCTTCTGCATAGATTTGCGGTTTCTTTGTAAACTCTAGAATATCTATAAAATTCATAAATGAGCCCTCTTTTCCACCGTCATGGATTTATTTACGGACTTTATTCACGGACTCTTATATCTGCGATTAACCACAACTCTCTATCTCTACGATTAACCGTTAAACAACTCTCTATTTGCGATTAACCACAACTCTCTATCTACGATTAACCGTTAAACAACTCTCTATTTGCGATTAACCACAACTCTCTATCTACGATTAACCGTTAAACAACTCTCTATTTGCGATTAACCACAACTCTCTATCTACGATTAACCGTTAATATCTTTCAATAAAACAGAATGCTCAGCTGCTGTTCATTCTAAAATCCTTTTTTGAATTCCCTATTAATAACTTACGCCATGGTGGGAATTCTTCGTAACGTTTAGCATGAAAATTCTTTCAAGTACTTTCATTTCTTTGCGCTTGTGATTAGAAGATGATTAGAAGAATTTCATATGCGTTTTGGTAGTATTATTCACTTTCTTAATTGTTTCATTCCCGTGGTTCTTTTTCATTCAAGTATCTGGCCCAGTCACCGTGCTCGATTCTTTCCGATTCAGGTTTCTCATCATAAACGTAAATAAAGCCTCTAAATTTCTGCTCACCAATTTCCAGATCCACATACTCCCTGTGGTATCCTCCGAAAAGTTCCATATAATCAATTGATTTGGCAATTTCAAGCTGCTGTTTTCCTGAAAACCTGCGTACTTCAGCTACAACACAGGAATTTTCCAAGGGATAGATGCCTGGATAAGGGCCCAGGGAGTAAAGAGCGTACCCTCTTACTGTTGTTGTACCAAGAAACTCTGACCTGTTTTGCAGATCAAAACGGCGGCTATTGTAAAGCCCATTTCTTAGGCTGCCGTACAGTGCCATGATAAGCTCTTCACCTTCAGGTTTCTGGTAAGAACGCTGCCAACAGACATTTCTGTGAAAAACATTTCCATAAAGAGTCTTATCTCTTACTGTATTTCCTGAATTTTTCTCCATATTCTACCCTTAAAAATTATGTATATAAATTTATAAAATACTTATTTTGTAAAGCCATAGCCTGCAAATCTCTGGGGAATGTCAAGGTTTGCCAGCAGGAAACGGTCTTCTTTACTGTAAGCTACTTTTTTATTACCTAAAAGTTCCATCACGCAGGTACTGCCAGGCTTTGCTTCTTTTACTTCCTTCCCATCAACCAGGATCTTCTCCACACGTACAGGTTCGGACTGCAGGCCAACAAAGAGATGAAGCACACTTGAGGTTTCAATTGCTCGTGTGAATCTTGAGATGGTGCATTCAAGGACATAATCAGTACTTATGATTTCTTTATCGGAGATGATAAATCCCCTTTCTATATCTTTGGCCTGCACGTTTTTAAGACGCATTCCTACTCTGGTGCCTGTGGGTGCACTTTCAATATCCACATCGTGGCTCTGGATGGATCGAATTTCAATGTCCCTGTCCATCGGGAAAATTTTGGTTTTGTCCTTGTCTTTTGAAATCCCCTGTTTGACAACTCCGAGAACAACGCAGCCTTTTCCAGTAACATTGAACGCATGATCTATAAACACTCTTGCAGGCAGACTATTCAACTCAGCCTGTTCGGCTTCGATTTTTTCTGAGATCTCGGAAATTTTGGCTTTGAGGTCTTCCACACCCTCAAAAGGATCTTTTGCACTTTTGTTGGTATTCAGGGAAATACATTCCCAATCCTGAAGGGAAGTGCCTGCGGTCATCAGTTTTATTTTCTTTATCAGCTCATCGATTGCATACATATGTGTACTGTCGGACTTTGTCAGGGCAATTATTCCATGCTTAAAGCCGAGCAGATCCAGGGCAACAATGCATTCTCCGGTATGAACACTTGCAGGATTATTCCTATCAAGGCCATCAGGAGGGACACAGAGGATTGCCATATCTGAAATATTCAGTACCGTAATCAGGGATTTTAAAGCTTTGGGATAGCCGTGCGAGTCTACAAAAACCATTTTCCGGCTCTCCTTAGCATTATTATACATAGTTATGTCGGAGGATGTTCCTTTTTTCCCCAGGTTTGCGGCAAGGGAGGTTCTTCCACTTTTTTCCGTCCCGATAATTGCAACATTTGTCATACTGGATTCCTTCTAATTCTTTGTAATTTCTTTTAATTTCTTTTAATTCCTTTTAATTCCTTTTAATTCCTTGTAATTCCTTTTAATTCCTTTTAATTCCTTTTAATTCCTTTTAATTCCTTTTAATTCCTTGTAATTCCTTTTAATTCCTTTTAATTCCTTTTAATTCCTTGTAATTCCTTGTAATTCCTTGATCTATGTGCTATTAATAACTCTGAGTTTACAGGGTATTATAACTTTGAATTTACAGGGTATTATAACTTTGAATTTACAGGGTGTTATAACTCTGAACCTGCATCTGGTATAATTATACTGTAATATATTTCTTTTCGAAATACTCTGAAAAAAACTATTCAAAATTCAAATCTTAAAACACAATCTGGCAGGGAAATATCACCAGGTTTCACCCTGCCACATTGCTTGAGTTTTATCGTTGGTGCTTTTGTTAATCTTTTTTATAATTACCAGATACTCTTCTCCTACTAACTGAGGCTCTTCAAAAATTGCATCTATCCCGAGTCTTTTAAGATAATCTTCGAACTCGGCTGCAGTTTTTAGATCCCTTACCCGGATCTTTGCTTCTTCATATAACCGCTGGCCATTTTTTACACTCAGAATGGATTCACTGAGAGGGCCAAGTATACTCTTCCCTAGCTGCATGCAGCGTTTTTCAAACTCGGCCTTATCTTCGTTCCATTCAACTGTTTGAAAACCTTCTCTAACAATCCGGGAAAGCATGTAGTCTCTGCCGGTTTCATTGTAAAACTTAAAGGCATGTCTGAGATCCGAGCAATTACTCTGGGAAGAGGTATATTTTAACGGAGAAAGAACCATTTCCGGGTCTTTTATTACGACGCCTTCATGCTCTTTTTCTCCGAGTTCCCGGATGATTTTTCCAATTTCTTCAGCAGCATTTTCCAGAGGAATTTCTTTGAAAAACTTTACCTGGAAAAAGCCGTACTTTTCCAGAATTTCCTGTTTCCGGCTTATTGGAAGAGGCTTACCGCTATTTTTCTCCCGAATATCAAAAATATAAAACTCTACTGAATCGATGCCATAGATATCTTTTGGGACATAAGGATTGTCCGGACCTATCATTTCTCCATAAAGTACAAGTTCAGGGAAATCGTCAAAAAACTTCAGATTCAATTTCTCTTTTGCTTTTTGAGTCGTATAGGGACAGATATATCCGCTTCGGGTAATTGCAAGGATTTCGTCTTTTGCAATCGCTATGCGGACATTATATCCATTCATCTTCTCTTCCACAGCCACTTTTTCAAGGCCGCTGAAATGCTTTTTAATCGTGGTGTCCAGTACCATTGCTCTCCGGATTTTCGGGAAACCCATTATGATTTCAAAAGAATCGTCTTTCTCATAAAGCACAGTTCCCCTCTCTATATGGGAGATCTCCTTATCGAAACGGAACAGATATTCATATTTTCCCCAATTCTGGGCAAGATAGTTTTTCTCAAAAAGGTGCTGAACCCTTTCTTTCTCGAATCCCAGGAAACTGGCAAGCTTAACTATAAATTGAGGATCTATTTCCTCGTTCCCCTCTCTACTCATGTTTATTTATCTGTTTTCAGGCCTGAAATAAGTTGTCGTTATCAGGCATGTATCAGAATATCTACATCTGTCTTTTCAATAATCTGTCTTCACAATAACCTGTCTTTTCAATAACCTGTCTTCACAATAACCTGTCTTTTCAATTAACCTGTCTTCACAATAACCTGTCTTTTCAATAACCTGTCTTCACAATAACCTGTCTTTTCAATAACCTGTCTTTTCAATAACCTGTTTTCATGAAATAATTTTAAAATGATCCAGTCCATTAAAAATGTTTTTAAGTATTCGGTTCTAATTTGTTTCTAATTTTATTACATCTAAGCTTGCAAAAAGGTTGGAGTGTATAATATGGCAGATGAAATCGACTACGAGATTATCGGCGACGATATGCAGATCGTCGAAATTGAGCTTGATCCGAATGAAGCTGTTCAGGCAGAAGCCGGGGCTATGGCATACATGGGGCCCGGAATTGAGATGCAGACAAGTATGGGTAACGAAGGTGGTGGATTTTTCGGAGGTCTCAAAAAAGGACTTAAAAGGGCCCTGACAGGAGAAAGTTTCTTTATTACAAGCTTTGTTCAAAAAGGTTCTGGAAAGGGGCATGTAGCTTTTGCGGCTCCTTATCCGGGAAAGATTATTCCCCTTGACCTCACAAAGTTTGGAGGCAGTCTCCTCTGTCAAAAAGATTCATTTCTCTGTGCTGCTCGCGGAGTAGAAATAGAAGTAGCTTTCACCCGCAAGCTTGGAGCAGGATTCTTCGGTGGCGAAGGTTTTATCCTGCAGAGACTGACAGGTGACGGTCTGGCCTTTCTCCATATCGGGGGCACAGTTATAAGAAAAGACCTGGCGGTTGGTGAGACTTATCGTGTCGATACAGGCTGTGTGGCAGCTTTCACCGAAACCGTAACATATGATATAACCTGGTCAAAGAACTTTAAAAATGCACTTTTCGGTGGTGAAGGAGTTGTTCTTGCAACCCTTACAGGTCCGGGCACAGTATATATGCAGAGCCTTCCTTTCTCCCGTCTTGCTGACAGAATCTTTGCAGCTTCTGCCTATGGTCACAGGGACGAACAGACCGGCGTTGCTGGAACTGGTATTCTGGGAGGCCTCATCGGTGGAGATAGGTCTTTCTAAAAATAGGAAAGTATTCTAAATAAAAAATCATTCTAAAAGGGGAATTGTTTTAAAATCGAATTCTTCTTAAAGAGAGATTCATTGTAAAATAAGAATCCTTCCTAAATGGGATTAAAGTAAAATTTGTTTTAAAGCAAGAAATAGGTCCAAGAGAAAGTGCAGAAATTCAAAAAAGGCCTGTTTAAGAAAGCAGGCCTTTTCTTATTTTCTTAATTACTGGCTTTCAGGATTTCAATTAAGTTTTTTCTGTCTCTCTTTCTCTGGTTTTGAGCTTACTTCTCAAGTGTATTTATTACATTTCTGCGGGCCAGGAAACCAGCAAGTTCATCATCCAGGCTGAGGACTGGAACACCACCTACATCGTGTTCTAGCATTGTCCTTACAGCTTCTTCAAGTGGAGTATTGGTATAGACACTAATCACACTACGGGTCATAATATCCCCTACCAATAGGTTCTTGATCCTTGAATCCTGCTGATTATCAGCCACTAAATCCCTGAAAGAACGCATGGCAAAGGCAATATCATCTTCAGCAATAATGCCTACAAGTTTTCCGTTTTCAAGTACTGGCAGCCTTCCTACATCTTTGTCCAGGATAACTCGCCTAGCGTGGCTAACCCTATCGGATGAACTGATCACTACAGGATTTTTTTCCATTACTTCCCCGACAAAGCCTGTGAAGTGATTTAGTTCCATGAATTCCTGGGGTGTCACCCAACCCAGGGCTTTTCCATTATCAGTGACAATAATTACGCCACCAGTCTTTTTCATCAGGGTAAGAACATCCCTGGTATCGGTATCAGGCAGAACCTTTACAAAATTGTCGGATACGGCTGTTGCAACATGCAGAGAGGATGCAGGTTTGCTCAGTTTCTTGCGAGTCCCGAGCTGCTCTGTCAGACTTCTCATTGTAAGTACACCGATTATCTGATCGTCATGAACTACCAGCAGACGTTTTGTGTTTTTCTTTTCCATTAGATCCAGAGCGTGAGATATGGTGTCTGACTTATCAATCCTGTATGGCTGTACCATCATGTCTTTAGCTTGCATGTAATTCACCTCATGCGTATCCAGAATTTTTAATTATATTTTCGTAATTCTTTACGTGTTTTCTTCATCCGTTTCCTACGGTTTAATTCCGCATTCTTTTCTTACATTTGGATGATTTGTCTATCGCTGTTAATTGATTCTTTCGCAGTATGTACCTCCACTGCGGTGTTTCAGAGGATGGCTTTCATGATATCGGTTCTGCTTATTATGCCCACTATATCTTCTCCATCACTGACAGGTAATGCAGTCACTCCATTTTCAATCATCTTTTTGGCGGCTGCACTGACATCTTCATTTGAATCAATGGAGTTTATTGGAGATATCATGATGTCTTCTGCGGTCAAGGGTAACTCTTTTACATATCTATAGGTCTTCTGGCCTCCAGGAGAGGATTTACGAGTCATCTTGATGTTTTTCGTGGAAAGTTCGCCTTGAAAATCAGTTAAGAGGTTTAAGGCAAGGCTTCTGCTGGAAATAATTCCTACAGGCTTTCCTGCATCGTCTTTAACAATCACTCTTTCGATGTTATTTCTGTTCATTTCGTCAATTACATGGTTGATAGTATGATGCCTGTGAACAGAAATAATATCTTCAGTCATTAATTTAGAGATCTTTGTTTTCATTTCCTCGTCATTTTCCGCAACAAAGCGCACAAGATCTGTCCTGGTGATAATACCTACAATATCGTTCTTTACAACCGGGATAGTATGCACCCCGTTCTCAAGCATTAAGGCAGCTGCTTGGGAAATAGAGGCCTCAGGATAGATGCTAATGACCGATTCAGTCATCAATAACTTGATAGGGATTTGATCTATTGGCCTCCTCCTCCATAGAGGTTCAGCCTGAGCCAGACGGTTAGTAATGTCTGATTTTGTAACGATTCCCACTATTTTGCCCTCATTGAGGACGAGCAACGTACTGATTTTATGCCTTAACATCAGTTTTCTCGCACGTGACACGGGTTCATCTGTATTTACGACGTACACAGGTGAACTCATGATGTTCGCTACATTCATGAAGTACCTCCTTCACTTTTACAATATATAAGTGTCAATAATTATACTTTTTGAATCGGAAGCAAAAGTTACAGTTTTTAGCTGTACTTGGTGAACTTTTAGGGAAGTAACCAGTACCTCTTGTTGAAGCGAGAACTATTTTAAAAGGTTCTTATTTTAGAAGGTTTTTATTTTAATGAGCTACACTTCAAATCCTGAATACTCAATGTACAGCTTACTTTTCGGCCTATACACAAATTATAGGCTTACTTCTTGATCTATCCAGCTAGAAAATTTTCCTTTCTTCAAATCTCCCGGAATCTTAATCTCCTGGAATCTTAATCTCTTGGAATCTTAATCTCTTGGAATCTTAATCTCTTAAAACTTAAGCCCGAAAGTTTCTCGGGCTCAGTTCAACTTTAATTTTCGCTAAACTTCGTTAAGCTCCGTGACAGTTTGAACCAGTTTGAATCAGTTTGAATCAGCTTGAATCAGCTTGAACCAACTTGAACCAGCCTGGATGAGGTCTAATCAATTGGAATCTCTTATCAATTGATTATTTCCTGGAATTCATTTAAGAGATCTCAGAAGATCTCTTTCAGTAATAATGCCGCGGAGCAGCCCATTATCCAGGACCGGAAGTGAACCTATCTTTTTCTCAAGCATTATTTCCATTGCTTTTCCCAGGTCTGTGCCTGGACTGGTCCATATCAGCTCTCTTGAGACAATAGAACCTACAGGCCGGTCTAGAGCCTCGTGAATGTTTCCTGTTGTCAGCTTACTGAAGGCTTCTCCCTTTCCAAGGAAATGGATAATATCAGAGGACGTGATAATTCCTGCGAAGATGCCGTCTTTGACTACAGGAAGCCTTCGAAGCCTGTTCTCTACCATTATTTTTGCTGCCTGTCCAATGGGAGTATCAGTTGAGACCATTCTGACGTTCTCGGTCATATATTCATCAACAGTTCGGTTTGTCACGATTCCGCCCATCAATTCAAGTGCATTCCTTTCGGTAAAGATTGCAACGACCTGCATGTCACTGTTCACGATTGGCAGACCGCCTGTTCTTCTTTCAATCATTGTTGAAACAGCGTCTTTAAAGTCAGCCTGGTCATAAAGATAGGGAATGTCAGTTTCCATGATTTGTCGTACTTCTTCGTTGATTGCAGCCAGAAGGTTACCTTTGAAGCGGTTTTCAACGAGCAGATTCTTTTTTCCGCCCCCCAGAAAATCGATAATATCTACGGAAGTAACTACCCCTTCCAGTCTCCGTGTACCGGCGTTTGTAATAGGAATGCGCCTGAACCTCTTTTCAGTCATAATCCTGATTGCATCCATTATTTTTGCAGTTGGAGGGAGGGTTACTACATTCCTTGTTGCCAGGGCCAGAATTTTTCCTTCATGTTCTGAAATACGGGATTTAAACTCAGGACCTATTCGCATAGTGCCCATGCTGCTAATCGTGTGCGGGTCTTTCTGCTGCGCTTTCTTGGATTTGCTCACACCTGGCTGAACCTTCATCTTATCAACGGACGAAAATGTCGTATTTCTGTTCAATAGGACCACCGAATTCGAGTTGCAGTTAATTGCTTTTTTCGTATTCCGTTTATTCTTTTTCTGCTTTTTTGCAGAAATTTTCCTGGTCTGCAGTTAATTCCTCAACAGACCCAGATTTGCTCCCGGAAAAATAAAACCTGAAAGCAATTTCTCCCGAATCTTTCCAAAAGGTTTACTTTATCCTATATTTGTAATTATTATTAATGATGATCTTTGATGTTATAATCTTTTTGCGTGAAAATTCAAAGGCGATTTTCAGAGGGTTTTTCAGGCCATACATTGACAATAGATTCCAAAAGGTCCTGTCTATCAACGATTCCAGATACCCTGTCTTTTTCATTTACAATAGTAACTCTTCCGATATCCTGGTGAATAATCATATCAATTGCTTTTTGAATGGAATCATTTTCTGAAAGTGTATACGTAGGTGTTGACATTATCTTCTCAACTTTTGGGCTTTCATTAGGTCTTGTTCGTCTCTCGTCTTCCACTTCAGTGCGCACAGCACCTGATTTGATTATGTCTCTACGAGTTATCATTCCAATGGGTTCGCCTTTCTTTGAAACTACAGGAATACCTGTATAATCGGTCTCGAGCATATACGCCCAGACTACGCTGACTTTGTCCTCTTGTGAGCACGTTTTGACTTTTTTCGTCATTACGGCCTGCAATGTTTTAGGAATATTTTTTGGAACTTCAACGTTTCTGAGAATATCCACATTACTCAGGACTCCAACAACTGTACGGTCCGTAGTTGATTTAACAACGGGAACTCTGTTCTGCTTCGACTGTACCATCAGTTTTGCAGCCTTTATCATATTCATGTCCGGAGTGACCGTGGGGGACTGGCTTGCATACCCACCTACTGTGACATTCGAGCGTGTAGAGGTAACCCTTAGGATATCCTGGTCGCTCAGCATTCCCACAAGCCTATTCTCTTCGTCAACAACAACAAGGCTCCGAAGAAGATAATCGCGCATCAGCTGACGGGCGCGAGTTACAAATTCTCCCTCTTTTATACTTACAGGCTCATTTGTCATAATCTCACTAACGTTCATTGTCGACCACCTTATACTCTCTTTAAAAAAGGAATTTCAAAATCGGTAGATAAAGGTCATAAGTTACTCGTAGTCCTCGCCTTCTTCTTGCCGGCAGTTTCCGCAAAGGTATCTTCCATCCACAAGTCTAAGATCATATGAAAAGATATTACAGGATTCGCACATCCCAGTCTGCAAATCCTCTGCCTCTGAAACCTCTTCGATTGAGGGAGTGGAAAGGAGAGCCTCTCTGTTCATGTCAATAAGTTCTTTAAGGATAGTATTAAGTCCGGGTGTTACTATCAGGATATCAGTGTTCGAAATCACTCCTACTATTCTACCGTTTTTCAGGACAGGCAGCCTTTTAATATTTGCCTTTAACATGATCTCGGAAGCTTCTACTATACTTGTTTCAGGTTCTACGGTTATCAAGGGGGTTGATAGGATTTCATTTGCCTTTACCTCACCTGGTTTTTTATCCTCGGTAACAATACCCTTTACAAAGTCCCTTTCAGTTATAATTCCCATGGCTTTGCCATTTTCTGTAATAATGACGCTTCCTGCATCGCGGCTGACCATTTCCCTTGCAATGGCAGGAATGTCTGAATTAATGTCCATTATTATGACTGCTTTATTCATGACTTCAGCAACTGAGACCTCTCTTTCAATCTCTCTGCTGTGAATACCAGTATCTATATCTCTCTCAGCATCTGTGTCCCTTCCAGGTCCATCTGCCATCTACTGCCGTTCCCCCTTTCATTCCGTAATTTGGCAATTCACAATATAAGATTTACAGATAATTTTTGGTAATTTTAGACAATTTTAGATAATTTTAGATAATTTTAGACAATTTTAGATAATTTTAGATAATTTTTGGTAATTTTAGATGATTTTAGGTAATTTTAGACAATTTTAGGTAATTTCAGATAATTTCAGATAATTTTAGATAATTTACATTAAGTCAAAATATATTATTTATAATATAAAATCAAATATATAATTTATAATATTCTTTTCGATTAAAAGCTCTTCAGGTATCAAGTTTCCTGTGGAAAAACGTCCAAGATTGCTTTAGTTTTCCCTTCAGTTCAGACCTTGCAATCATTAGCTTTTTAACGATGACATTCCGGTGAGGCTCATTGTCCCGGATTTATTTTTTGTCCGCTTCCTCTAAGATGTTTTCCCCATAATTTTCGGACTTTTTTACAGCTTATATATGATTCAAGGTACATAATAATAACGGAATTTGCTTTTTTTGTAGAGAACGTAAACTTGCGTGAAGTCGAGCGCATTCACTTTAAATCTCCAGTTAGTTTGTCTATGGTAAAGCTCATAGTAAAAAGCTTAAGGAAATCACGGAGGAAATTTTTCAGAACCCCCCTATTTCCACTGGAGGTTTTTGCTGAGAATGAAAAAGATTCAATCTTCTGGAAGAAGTATTAGAAAGAAGTGCAGAAAAGAAGTATACTTTAGAAAATAGGCTTATACAGTTTCAAAAAATCCAAATTATATTTGTAATGCTTTTTATTTCTCTCACAAGAAATTTTTCAGACCCCTTTATTTCCACTGGAACGCACTTTATAAGTTTTTACCTTAAAAAGTATGGCTTGAGTAGTAAACCAGAATCAGAAGCCCGATCCAAAGCCGAAAAAGGGAAAGTGATTAAAGCATAATTACTCTGCTTCGGTTCCCAATACTCAGCTCGATTTCTTCATTCAGGCCATACTTCGAATATGCATTAATGACCTGGATTTCGGAGTCAATATCAAGATCTTCGATCACATAAGCCTGTTCTCCCCAGAGAGTTAGCCTTATGCTGCCGGTTTCGTCTTTTATTTGGAGATTTGCAACCACATTTTCGGTTCCATCTTCCCTTTCAAACTCGCGGAGTTCCCCGATTTCGGAAACTTTACCCTGAACCGAATAGTTTTCCCCAGGGATAATATCAGCGATATCCGTAAACTTTTCTCTGTACTCAATCTCCTTTTCACTCTTCTGGATTATCCCCCGGCTTCCCAGGTTGAGTTCCACCTGCTGGTTAAAGGCATTTTCACGAGAGTAAGCATGAAGTACCTCTATGGTCTCGTCAAAGTCGATTTCATCCAGAAAGTTGGTTTTTTCATCCCATAAAGTCAGCCTGATTTTTCCAGTGGAATCACCAAGAAGAAGATTTCCGACTCTTCCGGTAGACCCGTCTTTTTTCTCAAAAGTCCGGATTTCCCCTATATCAAGAACTCTACCGGAAACGTTAATATTGTTCATATCAGTCCCGATATCCTCAATTGGGATGAATTCCTCTTCATACTCGACTTTTTTCTCACTTTTCTTTATTATACTGCGGTTTCCCACCTGCAACTCAACTTTCTGGGTAAAGGCATTCTCCCGCGCATAAGCACTTACCAGCTCCACAGTGTCTCCATATTCTACCTGGTTCATAAACTCAGTCCTGTCGTCCCAGAGGGTCACCCTGACTGTGCCTGTACTGTCTCCAAGAAGCAGGTTTCCTACCTTTCCATTGGTTCCGTCTTTTCGCTGGAAGGTCCTTACCTCTGAAATTTCCAGGACTTTTCCTGTCAAATTCAGGTCTCCCATGCCGTCCTTTATATCCTTTATTTTCTGGTTGTTGGCAGCTACATCGATTTCTTCTTCACTCTCGGTCAGGACTCCATTATTTCCGACATTGACTTCCACTCCTGAGTATCCTTGCTTCGCATAGCCGCTGATCTGGAGGGTTTGCCCTGCTACGATTTTTCCAGTTTTTATGAGATCTGCCATGTTGTCCCAGAGAGTTAGCTTAATCTTGCCGGTTTCATCTCCAACAATTATATTTCCGACTCTACCTATCGTCCCGTCGTTTCGGGTGAATTCTTTGATCTCAAAAACCGACACAACCTTTGCAACAAAGTTAATTTGTCCGCTATCAGCTGTAATATTTTCAACCTTTACACTGTCCCGACCTACATCCGAAAATCCAAGTTCGTTGGCAACCAGCATGGCAGCCATAGGTTCATCGCAAAGCCCTCCCATGCTTTCGACCTTTTCCTGTACACGCTGCAGAAAGTCTTCTTTACTGATAACGTTATTAAGTTTGTTATAAATTGATTCAATGTCTGTCATATTATCCCCTTAATATATGATTTCTATTTTCAGTGTCTATTATTTGCCTCAATTATTTGCCTTAATTCCTGTGGCAATAATTGTCAGTGACTATTAGTGATTGTTAGTGACTGTTAGTGACTGTTAGTGACGGTCAATGCTTTGAATCCGGTTTAGCATTATGGCATAAAATTCAAAAACTGTTAAGAGACACGTAGATTACAGGTTAGTAAATTACAAGTTTACAAGTCTGAGCACATTAACTTAAGTCGCACATTAACTTTTTCGGTCGTGGGTTTGAATCATTGAAAACCGAAAGTGAGAGAATCTCCCAATATATTCATCAAATACGAGAGATGTACTCGCTTTTTCGAAATTGATCTATAATTCAGGGACACGACCACTTTTTCTTACATCTTTTAATGAATGATAAGAATAATCATAACCAAATACCTTATAAAGTCTCTTTTATTCTTTTTGATTTTAAGTTTGAACACGCGGCTGTTGAAGTACTTTATATATTGCGCTACGATATGCAAGCCGTCTTACTAAAGATTACCGTGTGCCAGATGAAAGTATTTCTCAACAAAGCGGAATCAATATTAATAAACTATGCCCGTTTAATAAACTATGCCCCTTTAATAAACATGCCTACGCTTATCTATTCTATCTCCCGCTGGCTTTCAAACTAAAAATATCCTGAAATCAAAGCTTGATATTCACTATTTTTCCTTGAATGCCGTACTGAAGAACTCAGAGGTTTCCTGTCCTGCGAATTTCAGGAAATAAATTGGAGCAGAGGATAGTTGAAAAACATACAATTTTGGCTCTGCAACTTTGTTAAAATAAAACTTAAAACAAAACCTTATTTATAGTAAAGTTTCATTATGTACGTGATATCATGATTCGAAAATGCACTGAGCACGGCTATTTTAGAGGAGGCAGCTGTCTGCAGTGTAAACACCCTGGAAGATACCTGCTGGACGATAACAAGGAAGAAAAGCTTGGCAGGTTTGTATCTGGTGCTCTCAGACATTTCCCAGAATCTGCTGGAGTTGATATGGACAGATTCGGCTGGGTTAATATCAACGATTTCTGTGACGTTATGAGAAAGCGATACAACTGGATGAGGAAGGAATACCTTTACGCGCTTGTAGAATCTGATGAAAAAGGAAGGTACGAGATCCGAAATTCAAGAATCAGGGCACGTTACGGGCACTCTGTCAACATTGATCTGGATTACAGGGAAAGCGATTCTCCATATCTGTATTATGGGGCAAGCCCTGAAGAAGTTGATGTTCTGCTGGAGAACGGAATATTTCCAATAAAGCAAAGATATGTCCATCTCAGCACTTCGTATGAAAAAGCAGTAGAAGTGTCTCTTATTCATACTGAAAGCCCTGTCATCCTTCAAATCGATGCCTTTAAAGCTCAGGAAGATGGGATCTCTCTCAAACTTGCAACTGATGACATCGTACTTGCGGAAAAGATACCTCCTGAATATCTCTTTGTCGTTGAAGACTGATTTTAAAGGGTAGATTTCAAAAGAACAACTTTAAAAAGCTGATTTTTAAATTTCCAGCAAGTTATTTGTGTTACTTTCCTTTTTCTTTTTCTTTTTCTTTTTCTTTCCTTTTTTCTTCCCTTTTTCTTTTTCTTTTTCTTTTTCTTTCCTTTTTTCTTCCCTTTTTCTTTTTCTTCCTCTTTTCTTTCTCTTTCTCTCTTCTTTCAATTCACGGACACTTCTAAAAAGCCTTCTTTTTTTTCTATCCTGAATTTGACATTCAGAAACTGTTCAGTAATCCAGATATTTGTCGTAGTATGAAGAGAGAGTTCACGGACAGTGTAAGAACTATTTCCTGCAAGAGCCATGTATGGTATTAGCTGGTCTGCCAGATGTGTGTCCACCGAGGCTCCTGATCTAAGTTCAGGAATAATTTCGTCTGCGGCATATTTGCCTACTTTTTCTGCGGGAAGCCCTCTTTCCCCTAGGGCGCTCCCACCTATATAGCCTGTCCAGAGGGTTATCCCGCTTCCGGTGGAAAAAGCTTCAAAGGATTGAGTTTCAATTTGAGATGGATATCCGGCTTCCATTAATCTCGTACTGGCAGCTTCGGCCTGGCGTAAAGGTACATGAGCCGGAAGATTCGAAGCGTGAGAAATCCCCTTGATTTCTTCCTCTTCTTTTAAAAAATTAAATCCTCGCAACCTGCACGGCTTAAAATAAGCTGAAACTTTTCCTCCTCCTTTAGGGTAGTAACCGTGTTCTTTCAGAGTTAAGCTGCCTGAATATCCAAGTTGATCCAGAGCCCTGAAGGTTACATTCTGCAGGTAGTCTATTGTTGGAGACCAGGCCACGTCGGTTCCCCCTTTTATGGTGAGCTCGACCTTCTTTTTTGCAAATGGCAGGGCAGGCATAATACACTGGAGGAGCAGGGTTATGCTTCCTGCAGTCCCGATATCAATATCATACTTGCCCCCCTCTATTTCCACTGGAACAAACGAAATTTCAGTAGAGCCTGGAAAAAGTCCAGATGTCTGAGCTTTACAGATACTGGCTGCAGTTTCCAGCGCCTTTAAATGCTGCTGTTTCAGGCCTGGATTTGGTCTGTTTTTCCTGATATTAGTAATCCTTATCCCATTCCCGGTAACTGCGGAAAGGGCAACAGCCGTTCTGACCAACTGCCCTCCCCCTTCACCATAAGAGCCGTCGATCTCTAACATTTTCTTCCCCCACATTTTCCTGATTTCATCTTACGTTATCCTACTGCTTTCTATTTTATTCGCTTCCATTCACTTTGTTTCTATTTTCTTTGCTTCTATTCACTTCGCTTCCATTCACTTTTCTTCTATTCACTTTCCTTCCTTTTCCTTTATATTTCGGATTGCAGTTTTTACAGCTGGTCTGAGAGGATCCACAAGCATAGAGACCGGTGGTGCATAGCAAGTTTCCAGGTCAAGAAGGTCTCTAATGGTAGCTTTCTTTCGGATTGCCAGGGAAAGAGCATCAATCCTTTCTTTTATTCCCTCTCCTCCGGCAAGCTGTGCCCCTACCAGAATATCGTCTTTGAATAGGAGTTTAATGTACAGGTCTTTACGGCCCGGATAATAGGAAGCTCTTGTACGCCCCCGTGAAAATCCTGTGTTTATCTTTATTCCATGGCTTTCAGCCTCTTTTGAGGTAATGCCAACTCCGCCGAATTGTAACTCTCCTGCTACGGCTACCCAGGGGTTGGTAAGTGGCCCGAGAGGAGTACGTTTTCCTGTGATATTATTGCCGATTATGTCGGCCATATGCCGGGCTGTCGTTCCCAGTTGACTTAATTTTGCTTCCCCTGTTATAAGGTCTATTACTTCCACACATTCCCCGCCTGCATATACATAGGGAAGAAATTCTTCTCCTGCCTTAACCTGGAGCATTTCATTTACAATTATTCCTCCTGCTGTCCCTATTTCGATACCGGCCTCCAGGGCAAGGGATATCTCAGGTCTAACTCCACTCGCAAGAAGTACAAGATCTGCAGAAAGCTGACTATCTCCTACATATAGCGTTTTTTCTTTCCAGAAATTTTCAGGATAAACAGCAAGTTCCCCGAAAATGACCTCAATCCCGAGACTTTCCAGATGTTCTTTTATGATTTCGGAAATGTCAGGGTCCAGTTGTCTGGAAAGCAGATTTTTACTTCGGCTTATAAGGGAGGTTTTAATTCCTCTTTTTGAAAGCGCCGCTGAACACTCTATTCCTATTGTTCCTGCGCCTATTATGCAAACTCTCTCAACAGTTTCCAGGGCTTTTTCAAAAAGCACTCCATCGTCAAGGGTCCTTAGAGTAAAAATACCATAAGGGAGAACATTTGTGCTGCCTGTTAGAGGTATAAAGGGAAGGCTACCTGTAGCGATAACAAGTTTGTCAAAAGGATAAGTTCCTTCTCCTGTCCGAACAACTTTTAAATCGAGGTCTATTGAACTGACACACTCGTTTAGCCTGACATCTATTCGATTTCTTTTGAAAAAATCCTTGGGTTTCACTATTAATTTTTCAAAACTCTCGATTTCCCGGCCCAGAACAAAAGGGATTCCGCAGTGGCTGTAAGCAGTATGGGAATCTCTTGAAATTACGGTAATCTCAAAATCGCTCTGTCTTCGAATTTTGGTAGCAACCGCCATGCCACAGGCTCCCCCTCCTATAATAACCACTTTTACGGGGTCTTTTTTTCCGAGATTCTGTGCGGATACTGCTCCCTGAAATTTTCCATCGGTTTTGACTGCTTTCTGTATTTCATCTACAACGCTTTCTGTGCCAAAATCGCTTCCCATGCTCTCAGTAATTGTGTTTCACGCCTATTATAATTTAAGTACCCAAAAAGCTTTCAGGTTAGCGAGTGGAGAATTCTTAAAACGATTCTTTAAGGTTATTTGATCAGGCATTTTTTGAAAGGCAGATTACTTGAAAATCATCTGCTCTTCCCACATGAAAATGGGTCTTTGCATAATCCGAAAAAAGCGAGAAAAGGACTTATAATCTTCAGGGGTGGCTGAACGAGCGAGTTTGGGAGTGGGGGGTTAGTACATAAAAAAGTTTCTATGCCTCGCCCGTTCAATTTTTTACAAGTCTTTTTTTTTATATATACTTTTCTAAATTTTCGACTCTATTATTTTTTACATTTTCTAAATTTCTTATGACCCGTTCTGAAAGACTTCTTCTGGAGTTGTTTTGAAAGTATCTTATCTTCAAGACATCAGACATGAAAAATTACTTCGATTTGATAAAACTCTTTAAATAACCACAAAGTTCTTAAAGCCTGCCGGCATTAAATACATGAATTTAAAACATATGACGTACAGGTTTCCTCATTTGCCGAGACTCATTTAAAAGCAGAAGGGAACTGTTCTGTCAGATCATATCATTGATTAACAACTTCACCTATTCACCATTGCTAAATTCGTAAAGATAATCCAATGTAACTAATCCATATGCAAATTAATAAAAACTTCAGATTCACTACATTATCACACAGGGTTAAAATACCATTCAACGTAAAACTGAAATTCATATCTCATCACCCATGAAGTAAAAGTCAAAAAGTGTTCTCGATAAACCTGATATACATTTCACTTACCGCTTACCAGTTATCACTACAGAGCCCCTAAATCACGGGATAGGGCGTCTGCACATATCGGCTTCATGCCCGGATTACCCGTTTTTAAGGGTATTTATTGAAAATCATAGTTATCAGGCTAATTGAAATGTGAACACTTTTTTTGGCTTTTGGTCCTGAAGTTTATCTCAGGGTCATAATAAGAACTTATGTTAGGGAAAAGGCTTTCGAACAGATATTGGAAAGTCTCAGAAACAACGCAGGTATTATTGTCTGTTCAATTGAAAGTTAAGAGATTCTAGATCTAGAGAGCCTCAAGCCAGGTTAACTCAGGTCTGGGATTATAGCAGGTTCTCATAAGGTAAGAGCTTCCACTTAATAGCGTAAATTTCTGGCACTCTACCGAATTATGTCTCCTGGCATAAGTACAATGGAAATTCAAGGCAGGTTCGGAACTAGCTTTCCGGCTACATTTATAGTTAATTCTTAAATCTGCCCCTTCAAGGGTGTTTTTTTCCCTGATCCGAGATGAAATCTGATTTTTTTACTATTTTTGCATTTTCCAGGGCTTTACGAGTTTTCGGAGTTTAGAGAATAGTTTATGTTATCAGAAAACTCGACGGATCTAATTCACAAATGTAATTAATTACAATTGTTGGGAATTAACTTCCTAGTGTGTTTAATTTAATAAATCTATCACGATAAATCATTCACAATATATGAGGAGAATTCACATGCAAAATACGGATACTACAAAATACATCATTCATTCTAAAATTAATGCTGATGGGGTAATTGAACGTCCTGATATCGTAGGTGCGATCTTTGGGCAAACTGAGGGATTACTCGGGGCTGATCTTGATCTCCGTGACCTGCAAAAAACCGGCAGGATTGGCAGGATCGAGGTAATGGTTACGGCTAAAGGAGGAAAGACCAAAGGAAATATCTTTGTTCCCTCAAGCCTTGATAAGGTCGAAACCTCAATTCTTGCCGCGTCGCTTGAGACCATTGACAGAGTGGGGCCATGCAGCGCAAAAATCGAGGTTTTCCAGGTAGAAGACGTCAGAGCTGTAAAGCGAAAGAAGATTATTGAAAGGGCAAAACTCATTTTTACCAAAATGTTTGATGAGACCGTGCCTGAATCCCAGGAACTGGCCGACGAAGTACGACAGTCCGTAAGAGTCGATGAACTCACTTACTACGGAAAATCCAGAATTCCCTGTGGGCCGAATGTACTTAATTCAGATGCCATCATTATTCTCGAGGGAAGGGCTGACATTCTGAACCTGCTCCGCTATGGTATAAAGAACACCATCTGTGTAGGAGGAACAAATATTCCTCCGGAAGTTGCAGAGCTTACTAAAAAGAAAACAGTAACAGCGTTTACTGACGGAGACCGCGGAGGAGAACTCATAATACGTGAGCTCCTCCAGGTGGCAGACATCGACTATGTTGCCCGTGCCCCCGATGGAAAATGTGTAGAGGACCTTGTCCAGAAAGAAGTTATACGAGCTCTTCGTCGGAAGGTTCCTGTAGAGCAGATCATCGAGAAATACGGAATCCAGGAGAGGGAAGGCGAAGATAGTGCCTGCAGAGTGGAGAGGGGCTCCAAAAGAAAGATAAGGACACCTGAAATTGCTCCCAGGATTGCCGAAAAGAAGCTGCACAAGCGTGTTAAAGTTCACAGAGTCTCTTCAAAGCCAGACCTTTACGGGGAGGAATTCCCGGAAGAAGAAACGAAAGAAACAGAATCTGTAAAAGCTTTTGAAAAGATTTCTGAAAAAACTGCTGAAAAAGTCTCGGGAATAGTTCCTGTGACTGCAGAAAAAGTCAAAACAAGACCTATCATCGCAAAACCTCAGATTTCAGCGAGGGTAGTTCCTTCTGCTGTCAGAGTTTCCAGAGAAAAGCCTGTCGATAAGGTCCCGGCAGCCGTCAAAGTTCCTGGAGGTGAGGCGGTCAGGGTCTCTCCTGCTCCAGTAAAGCCAGTCCCTGTTTCTCCTGAAGCTCTCAGGTTCAGGCCTCATGTCGAGGCTCTGAAAGGAACTTTAACAGCCAGAATTCTTGACTCTCAGGACAAGGTAATAGAAGAGATTGCGGTGCGGGACCTTGCGAGCAGGCTGAAAACCTATAAAGAAAACATCCAGAGCGTAGTTTTTGATGGCGTAATTACTCAGAGACTCGTTGATATTGCCTCAAGTAATGCAATTAAGAACCTTATAGGTGTAAAGATAGGGAATATAGCCAAGGTTCCTGCTGATATGGAAGTTTTAACCGCAGGCATGCTTTGAGAGACCTTTACTTCTCTCAATATTTATTCTTTTTTACTCCCTTTTTTCACTTTTCCTTTCTTTTTACTTCCTTTTTTCACTTTTCATTCCTTATTGCTTCTTTTTTCTCAATTTTCATTCCTTATTTCTTCATTTTTTCATTTCCTATTCCTTATTACTTCTTTTTTTCACTTTTCATTCCTTATTGCTTCTTTTTTCACTTTTCCTTCCTTTTTACTTCTATTATCTTAATTCCCATCTTTTCCACTACTCTTTTTTCACTCTTCACTCTTCCCTATTCTTTTTTTCTTTTTCCAGCTTATCTTTCATTTTTTCAAGTTTTTACTTCCTTTTTGTTTCTTTTCTTAATTCTGGGGTTTTATTTCCTAAAGTCTGTCTTTTTTTCCATAAGTTCTTACATTTCATAATCTCATTTTTCTAAAAAAGACATTCCTATACTTTCCATCTTTTTCTAACGTCAACTCCTTCTGAATTGTCATCTTATGTGTAATATTTATATATAAGGTCCAGAAGTTTATGTATAGGGTCTAGAGGATCACCACGATTTGGTATTTTTTCACACCATAGTGCTAAACTTCACACTTTCTGCCATAATCCTTCATTATTTATCATATACATTATATGGAAAAGTTTATCATTTAAAACTAGGAAGTTCATTTCCTCGGATAATTCTTTTATCCGATTCAAGATAACATTAATTTGATCTTGTAAAATTGTAGGTCTGTTCGCTATGCACAAGGAAGAGCTAATACAACTACACACGTATATGGCCCAAATGAAGAGATATTTCGAAAGGCACGGGGTAACGCACGAATTCGATGATTACAAGGCTTTATCCATAAGCCCTGTACACATTCACCGGAGCAAGGCAGATCACAAGCGCGCAATTTTTATTTTAGGAGGCGAACTTGCAACTCTCATGTCCCGGGATGACCCTATCTTTGAAGAAACACCAGCTCATATGAGGGATTCGCTGAATTCCGTCATCAAGCTCATGGGTAATAACTGATAGGGCCCCTGAAGGTGACAAAGAATTCGTTATCTGAAATTATAGATTCCAGGTATTTTTGTTTTGAAATTAGGAGACGATAAGGGTGAAGGTGCATCTTCATCACCATCCCGTCCTCTCCATCTGCATAATATTTTTTTTCGGTCCAGCAGGATACAAATCCTATGGACTTATATAATTTTTGCGCTCCGTCGTTACTGTTTCTTACTTCGAGCCTTGCGTATCGAAGCCCGTTTGCAACAAATATATCACAGATAGCATGAATTAGTGATGTGCCTATTCCTCTTCCCCGATATTCTTCTTTGACACCGACAGAAAAAATGTGCCCTTCGTTTTCTCCGGAACGGTAGCCTACTACATACCCCACGACTTTTCCATCTTGTTCTGCGACAAGAAAACCATCCCCGACGGTTTCATAAAAGCTCATGTACAGGAGGGAGTTGTGCTCCGAAAAGGCCTCACTTTCAATTTCAACTACTTCTTGAAAGTCCTCAGGTACAAAACGCCTTATCATAATATCTAATATATTCCTGCCATTTTATTATTTCTTCGAGAGGAAAAGTTTCTTCTAAATTCCTCCCGAAGTTTTTCTGAAGTCATTTTGAAGCCATAAAGTTCAGATTTCATGAACTTATTTCAGTATAGCTGGTTTTCATATAGCTGGTTTTCACATAGCTGGTTTTCATATAGCTGGTTTTCACATAGCTGGTTTTCACATAGCTGGTTTTCACATAGCTGGTTTTCACATAGCTGGTTTTCATATGGCTGGTTTTCATATGGCTGGTTTTCATATGGCTGGTTTTCATATGGCTGGTTTTCATATGGCTGGTTTTCATATAACCGATTTCAATATAACCGATTTCAATATAACCGATTTCAATATAACCGATTTCAATATAACCGATTTCAATATAACTTATTTAGAGGTCCATGTATAAGCTCAGAGTTTTTTGATATGCCTGACATCCACTGCAACTCCTCTACTGGATTTCACCATTTCTTCTCCGCTCATCATAGCTCGCCCTACACAGAGCGCTTTTTTCCCGAGCACAATTACCTCATCATTAGGCCTTATCCCCGGATCGGCCTCAATAACTCCTGGGGCAAGGATGGAACCGCGTGGGAGAAAATCATCGATTTTTACCAGGTATTTCTTGTTTTTTAGCACAAGTTCAGCCCCTTCGAGGGAAAGAGCAAGCATTCCGTATTGTGGAACCAGGGTTGCGAGTTGTTTTTTCCCAAAAAAGAGCTGATACTTGGGGAATCGGCCTTTGACTGCAAGCTTCCCGGTTTCTTCAGAGAAAAGAAATGCAGCACCTTCTCCGAACTGATACTCTGCAATAGCTCTCATGAAATTCTTTTTGTCTTCTTCCGCGTTCAGGCTTTTCCTGCTGAAACTTTCGGATGTGCAGATAGACTCAACGGTCTTCTTGAGGTTTGAAAGAGCCTCCATAGATACAAGGCTTCCTGTAGCAGTATAGGTTATTTCAATCCCGAGCTTACCTGCCGCTCGTTCACAGATTTCTCTGTATGCCCCTTCTACATGGGCTACTATGGACTTGTACCTGTATTTTGAGAGATAAGCCTCAAGGCAGCCGGAAACCCAGGCTTTTTCTTCTTCGTCCCAGTGCCCTGTAACCGCAGTGTCATAATGGGCTGCTGGGTATGTTAATTCCAGTTCTCTGGGCACTATTCCAAGAGGCGAGGTTAAAATCACTTCATGGACGAATTTCCGGTATTTTCCTAGGGCCAGAATAAATTTCTGATGGGATTGGGAAATTGAGTAAGGTTTTCTGGCCGCGCATGGTAAAAGTACGAGGATCTCAAGGTCCGGAGGTGTATACCTCTCCTGTATACGCCGTGCAAACCGCACCACTTCGACTCGAGACAGAGCCTCCGAGGTATCTGCAAGAAGCTGGTTTTGCCGAAAAGCAGGAATTCTTTCTTCAAGGTAGGAATACTCAAAATCTCCAAGTCTTAACAGGGCTGTGAGCCAGGGCCTGACCCTGCACTGGCCTTCAATATATTCTCTCAATGTTCCGGTCCTTATTCTTTCCCGCACAAGAGAAAGTTCGGCTTCGAGAGCATTCCTATTGTGAGCTGAAAGGAATTTTGCTCTCTCTATTTTCGGAAGCTTCCTGAGATCTGCAGGTGTACTTTCGGCACATACTCTGCACCTGCAGGGAAACTCTGTCAGGGAGTCAAGATAAAAGCTGCCTGCTGCTGTCAGGTAAATATCAGAATAAGCTGCAATTTCTGCTCTGGTATCGTCCAGGACATCAATTCCGAGGTAGACTAGCATAGCTATATTTTCAGGAAGCGCCAGGTTTGGGGCATAAAGAGCTGTATCAGGAGGAATATGGTTTCTAAACTCTATTACAGTCTCGAGAAATCTTCGTGCATTGTTTTCCAGGGTACCTGCCCCTTCCATTACATACAGGTCAGTTTTTTCAGGCTGTTCTCCCATCCTCAGGAGGGAACCTGTCGGGCCTGCATCTTCAACGTTTTCGCCTTTAAAAGCAGTAAATTTTTGGACTTTCCCGAGGGACTCAGCTGGAATGGCAGGCGGATAAGCTTGATGCGGCAGGATTATAAGAGTTCCTTTTCCTGCTTTTTCCCGGATTTGCTTTATGCGTGCTTCTAGCTCTGCATCGGATTTTACACCCCAGAAACTTCCTGCATCAATAACAGGGCCAGGTTTTTCAAGCTTTCCAAGTTCTGCCGCATTCAAAATGCAGGGCGTATGAAGCTCGGGAGACAGCAGAAGTTTTCCAATCCTTGCTGCTCCGTCTCTCTGTTCTATCTCAAAGTACCGTGTCATGTTTGTCCTCTTATGTCTATCAGGATGTAAAGGTTTGTCCTGCACTTTTTTCCTGAATATTTCTTTTACTTCCAGTTTTTCTGAAGCTAAAAGGTTCTCAGCTTTACGTTTCATCTCTTGAACTCTTCAGAAGGAGAATGGTATTCTTCAGAAGAAAGGAGGATGGTATATTTTTATATATTATTAATCTTGATTATTTGCTGCAACTCATCTTTCATTTGTCTGTCATTGTCTGTCTCAAGCCGTGACAGAAATTCTATTTTTCACATTTGAACTCCAATTTGAGGTCTAGAATGGATATAACTGCAGAACTTCAAAAAATCGTTGGTGGACGACTTTCTGTCTCTCCTTCGGAACTTTATTGTTATTCTTCTGACGCATCCCAGGTCAAGGGAATGCCTGATTACGTGGTACGCCCGAAAAGTACAGATGAAGTAAGCCGGATTGTCAGGCTTGCCTATGAGAACGAGATCCCTGTGACTGCAAGGGGAGCAGGCACCGGACTTGCAGGTGGTGCAGTCCCTGTTAAAGGGGGCATTGTGCTGGATATGTCGGGCATGAACCGTGTTCTTGAACTCGATATTGATAATATTCAGGTTCTGGTAGAACCCGGGCTTATTCAGGATGCTTTAAATGAAGCGCTAAAGCCTTATGGCTTTTTCTTTCCTCCAAATCCTGGCAGCTCAGCCATGTGTACTATCGGGGGTATGATAGCTTACAACGCAAGCGGAATGCGCTGTGTTAAGTACGGTACTACCAGAAACTACGTTCGTGACCTTGAAGTGGTGCTTGCGGACGGGACAGTTATTCATACCGGTTCAAAGATGCTGAAATCCGCAGCAGGATATGATTTGACCCAGCTTATTGTAGGTTCGGAGGGCACACTCGGCATTGTCACAAAAGCCAGGCTTAAGATTGCTCCTCTCCCTAAAACCCGAAAACTGGTAATTACTTCCTTTGAAAATGCGGAAATTGCAGGGCAGGCAGTTGTAAAAACCTTTTCAAACGGGGTTATTCCCTCGGCCTGTGAGATTCTGGACAGGGTTTCTCTGCAGGTTCTCAAACGTTACGACCCGAACCTTGTGCTTCCTTCAGAAGGCGATGTTATTCTTTTCGAGGTTGACGGCACTGAAAACTCGGCACGTGAAGCTGCAGCACAGATAATGAAAGTCTGTGCCCCCCTGGCTCTTTCCATAAGGCTTGCGGAAAGTGAAAAGGAAATGGCAGATATCTGGGCAGCCAGAAAACTCGTCGGAGCTGCTGTTTCTCGCCTGGATCCAACAAAGAGCCGCATCTATGTCGGAGAAGACGTGGGAGTTCCCATAAAGCAAATCCCGGAACTGCTAAAACGAGCACAGGAAATCGCCGAGAAATTCAACCTGCCGGCTATGAAATACGGGCATATAGGGGACGGAAACCTGCACCTTGCCCTTTTCATCGATGTCTTGAATAAAGACGAGTGGGACCGCCTGAAAAAAGCTGCGGACCTTATTCACAGGACAGCGATTGAGCTTGGAGGCACAGTTAGCTCCGAACATGGTATAGGCGCGGCCAGGGCTGAATACATGAAAGCACAATGGGGCCCTGCCCTTGAGGTAATGCGTGCGATTAAAAATGTCCTTGATCCGAAAGGTATACTGAATCCGGGCAAACTGGGGTTGTGAGAACATGAAAAACGAAGGAAAAAAGGAAACTGAGCAGGCAAAAAAACCGGCAAAAACCAAAATAACCGATAATGAGATCAAAACAACCGATAATGAGATCAAAATAACCGATACTGGGATAAACGGGAGCGAAAGCGAAAAGCAGTCTTTTGAGGTTGACCGCAGGTCGGTTTATAGATGCGTGCAGTGCGGGACCTGCCGCTCGGTTTGCCCTGTGTTTGACGTGGTAGGCTGGGAATCTGCCAACACACGAGGCAGAATGCTAATCATCAAAAGCCTGCTTGAAGGGAGGCCCCCTTCCGAAGATGTCCTTCCAAGCCTTGCTTCCTGTACAACATGTGGAATCTGTGCTTCCAAATGCCCTGCAGGAGCAAATCCACCTGAGGTTGTTGAAGCTGCCCGTGCCCAGCTTGTGAAATGTGGCATCACAACTGACGCCCAGGAAAACTTGAAATCGGCAATTATGACATACGGTAATTCTTTCGGGGAAACAAGAGATCGTAAACACTGGCTCTCCGAAGCAGAATTTTCCAAACTCCCTGAAAAGTCAGATTATGTCTATTTTGTGGGCTGCTTTGATTCCTATCGCTATCCGGAGTTTGCTAAAAAAACATTTGGAATTCTGCAGCGCTTTGGCGTAACTCTCCTTCCTGACGAGCAGTGCTGTGCTTCTCCACTCCTGCGTACCGGATTTAAGGAGGATGCAGAAAAAGTAATGAAGCACAACCTTGAGCAGATCAGGAAAGTAGGGGCACACACAATTATCACAAGCTGTGCCGGTTGTTATACAACGCTCAAGAACAACTACCCTGAAGAACTCAGGGTTATTAGCCTCCCTGAATTCCTTGCCGAACATCTGGAAGAACTCAATTTAAAGAAACTTGACCTTACAGTTACCTACCATGACCCCTGCCACCTGGGCAGGCATAATAAGGTTTATGATGCTCCAAGAAAGGTTATTGAGGCAATCTGTACTCTCAAGGAAATGAAGAACATTAAAGATAACGCACGCTGCTGCGGCGGCGGAGGCGGGGTACGGACAGGGTATCCTGATATCTCTCTTGAACTTGCAAGAAACAGGCTTCAAGATGTGCCGGAAGGCGTGGATTATATCGTCACCTCCTGTCCTCTCTGCGTAAGGAACCTTAGGGATGCAGGCGGAGATATCGAGGTTATTGATATTGTAGAACTCGTGGCAATGGCAATGGAGTAGTCTGATTAACTTCAAAGTCTGGCTAACTTCAAAGTCTGGTTATTTCTGAGTCTAGCTATTTCTGAGTCTAACTATTTTAGGTTCAACGGCTGTTTCTCAGTTGGTTTTACTAAGGGTCGGCTTGATCTGGCCCAACCCATTTTTTTACGGCGTATGGCACCATGTTTTTATTTTTGGAACAACACTCTTGTTTACTGGATTTTACGGTTGAATCTGAGTTTTAGAGGTCGGTTAGGAGAACAGGATAATGAGTTGTAAACCGATAACGTTTCGTAACGTTAAGCCTGATACGTTTAACTGTATGAAGAAAAAGCTTCAGGACTACGGTATCCACGTCCCGGCAGGATATAGAGGAGAACTTTCTGGCAAAGGAATTACTGCGAATTTCGAATGGGACGGACAGTCCAATCTTACCATTACAATCACGGAAAAACCTTTTATCATCAGTTGTGAAATCGCTGCCCAAAAAATAAAAGGTTTCGTAAGAGATTGCCACGGCTCGTAAAAGTTTGCCTCAGATCGTGAGGAAATTTAGAATTAGCTTCGAAAATTATCTTCGGACTATATTATAAGAATCAGTTTCATAGGAATTAATTTCGGATTAAGACTATGGGCGAAAGGAAACTGGATACTGAGGGCTGCCAGGGGATTAAATTCAGAAATGTAACTCCTGAAGTATTTTCCTGTATGAAGAAAAAACTTCAGAGCTATGGACTTGAAGTTTCATCCGGGAATTCCGGTGTTCTCAAAGGAAACGGAATAGTTGCACACTTTAGCTGGGATGGTGAGGCAAACCTGTCAATTGAGATCAAGGAAAGGCCTCTGGAAACTTACTGCGGGCAGGTAAGTGGAAAATTCAGGGCTTTCTGGCGTGAATGTCAGGGTTTATGAAGGTGAACCCAAGCCATGCTTACATCAGGATTAAGTGCGTTTTTTATAGTCGAATGTTTAAACTCCAATTATTTTGACTAGATTTTTCTTAATTCCAAACAAATATCTCTTTATTAAAGAAAGTTCAAGGTCGGTGAACCCTCCCAACAGAAGCATTCCAAATAGATAGATTAAAACACCTATTCCTGCGACCTCAAAAATCTCATGGATGCTTGAAATCTCAAAATAAGAAACAAAGAGATACATAGCCACTGAGGACAAAATGCTTTTTGCAATATCATAAAAATAGAATTCATGTTTAAAATATTTTAAAGACATATGCGTGCAGAGAATTGCCATAAAAAAGTATGAGATCAGAGTTGAAAGAGCAGCTCCGACAATACCTATTGAGGGTATTAGTAAAAGATTGAGCAATACGTTCGAAACTGCCGCAGCAATATTGATATAAGTTTGTGCTTTTGTTTTTTTGACAATTAACAGTGTATTGATAAAAATTTGAACAACTCCTGTCATAAGGCCAGAAAAAGCAATAACAGGAATCACAAACCAACCCGATAAAAAGTCTTCAGTTGTAAATATTCCAAGTAAAGGCTTTGCGAGAGCTGAAAGCCCAAAGACTGCCGGAATGGAAATTAGAAGGAAATATCGCAAAGAATAGGACATATAAATAATTACTTTGTCAATTTTATTTTCATCAAACAATTTTGCAAGTTCTGGGAGAAGAATAAGTTGAAGGGGACTTACAAAAAACTGTGTAAGGCTGCCAATAGAACAGGCTGCCGAATACACACCCACGCTTTTTAGACCAAGAAAGTAGGTAACCAGATATCTGTCACTTGATTCCGTAACCCATCTGATAAGAGCATTTGGAGTCAGCGGTAAAGAAAATTGCAGGTACTCTCTTATATAAATAAATCGAGGAATAACAAATCCAATCTGTGATATAATTGTTAGAAAAGCGATTAAAATAATAATGCTCTGTACCATTAATGTGGCTGCTATCACACCAAGAAGCCCGTATCCCATTTTAAGAAGAGCAAGAGTCAAAAGTAGTTTTCCAAACACCTCAAAAATAGTAAGGCAAGAGTATTTCTTGATCTGCTTAAATACTCTAAAATAATATAGGGACACAGGCTCGAGCACATTCAAGAGAATCAAAAGTGAACCTGCTTTGATGAAATAAGCTGCTCTAAGGTCCTTGAAAGCAAATGTCGCGAGAGGTTCTGCAAACATATAAAGCAAAAAAGAGACTAAAAGACCAGACATAGTTACGAAAAAAAGAATGGAGTAGACAGCTTCCCTTATTTTGTTTATCTCTGTTTCAGAAGATAAAAATCTGACAAGAGCCATTGAAAGGCCCAGAAGTGCAAATGGGGTAATAAGGGACACAGTGATAGTGATCTGAGCCCAGATGCCGTAATAATATGCTCCAAGGCTTTTTGTGATTATCGGAAGTAGAAAAAAAGTACCCAGGCTTGTAAGTACTTGAGCCGTGCCTATTAAGCCAACATCTCTTGCAAACTTTTGATATGACATCAATTAACCTTGAAAAAATCCTGTTTTTTATATTTATAATTTGGATAAACTCACGAAAATAATACTTACAAAAGTACTCTTAAAATTTAATCCAACTTATTATCAATAATGTATTTAAATCCTTTTGAACGCCATGTGGAGGTCCATTGCAAAAATAAACCCTAAAAATAAAAACATACTATCACAAGAATCAACATTATCTAAATTTACACATAAGACCTATGGACACTTACTGCGGGCAGGTAAGTAGGAAATCTAGGGCTTTCTGGCGTGAGTGTCAGGGGTTATGAAGGTGAATCCAAGCCATGCTTACATAGGATTACGTTTATTACAGCAAATTCATGACACTGCCGAAGTGCTACTAAAGTTCAACAATTTACACGAAATTGCACTTTAATTAATAAGCATCTTTGTGATGGGCCAATTTTACTAACGTCACAGTTTGCTCTTTTTCATCAACAGAAAAACATAGCACAAAATTAGAATCAACATGCACTCGCTTATACTTATTCAAAGGATAGTTGAGATTTTTGTAATGCTGAGGATTAATGCAAATTTCATCAGCTTTTTTGAATACTGCCTCAAATAGGACATGATTCTTTTTGTTTAACTTTCTCAGCTCTTTTGAAAGTTTTCCTTTGATTAATAATTTGTACAAGCTTATTCATCCTCATCAGGCAAGTTTTCAATGTATGCTTTTAGTTTATCGGCATTTTCAAATGGCCCAATTACTTCGTCATTTTCCGAATCAAGCATTTCTTTTATGAACTCAGGACTGTACTGAGGCTCAAGTATTTTCTCTTCATATTGAGCTACAACTAAGTCAAGAGCTGCACTCTTATCCTTTAGATTATATTTGGCTTTAACAATATTCAAAACCTGGTTTGTCCTGTCTGATATTTTGACTCTAGCTTGTATCATATGCATTCCTTATGCACATCATATGCACACGTTGAATATAATACTATCTTTCTGTTAAGTCTAGAAATACTCATGAGTCTTCGGTTAAGTGAGGAATCATGACAAATTGCGTCAATTTCCACAATATTTGTCAAATGTTTTATAAATAAGAAGCTGGAACAGAGTATTGATTTCATGTAAATAGGCCAAAATTTAAGGCTAGCTTCTAAAGCAAAATCGATAGCTTTCAGGCAAGAAAATTCCTTAACCGATGACCAATGAAGAAATACTAGTTTTATAAAATTTATAGAACTTTAGATATACTGCTTGATTTAGCAATGTGCCTAATTTTCTGTAAATAACAAATCTCAGAAAGTAATTGGGTAGAAGATTTCATGTCAGAAGCTCAATTTTTACCAGAGTATTCAAAAATTTGACTTCGAATTTACGGTAAATTTGTGACACTGACATCGTTTTGATACTAGTTTTTTTGCAATAGAATCTATAGTTTCATTCTTTCATATCAGTACTGGATCTTCTTATATCTCATATATTTTTGACCATCTTGTATCATCGTAAGTGACATCGAGAGGATGGGGATTCAAAAGAAGAGATGGACGTTTCTCTTTTATTAATGTCAAGAGTTTTTCATCTAATTTTGCATTATAAAGAGTATTCACTTTAGAAAGCTGATCAAATGATAAATTGCGAACTCCTCGAAGGTTAGTTCCGTCAAGAACGGCTCCTTCAAGGTTAGCATCTTTAAGATTTGCGTCTTCAAGGTTAGCATCTTTAAGATAAGCGTCTTCAAGATTAGCTCCTTTAAGGTTAGCAAATTGTAGAAAAGCTTTTTCAAGGTTAGTAAATTGTAAAAAAGCTCCTTTAAGGCTCGCCATTATAAGATTAGAATTTTTAAGGTTAGTCCCTATAAATAAAGTAAAATCAAGATTAGCTCCAGGAAAGTCAGCTCCAGGTAGATCAACATCGCGAATATCTAGTAAGTCTGGTTCACCATTAACAGATGAATACTTACGCCTTCCAATGACAGTAAGGATTGCTTGAATATCTAAATTATCTACAGATATTTTCTTTGGTTTTTTATTGAGTGAATTTAGAGATCCCCATTTCATATTATCTACGTCTAAATTATCTTTAGATCCATTTCCTAAAGACAAAAAGGAAAATATATCAGAGTATTTATATTTATTTTTAAGTCCGGTGTCTTTATCTATAGACCCAGTTTCTGGAGTTTCAAGGTTAAACACTTTAGAGTACTTAGATAAATAATCAAATTCTTCAGATTCGTCAATCGGTGAGTTTTTTCTAATATACGCAGTTAAAATATTCATGATTGGCCAGTGGTCTTTCTTAGATTGAATTGAGATTTTTTCAAGGGCATATATTCCCCCTAATCTAATCTCTATTGCTGGATTTCCAAATTGATCAATAGCTCCTAATTGATCAATTGCCTGAGTAAAAAGTTCAGTTATCTGGCTTTCCTTAGCAGTTACGACACTTTTCCAAGTGAAATAAAGACCAAGTAACAGTGCAAAGCCACCAATTATTTGAGCTAATGTCGCACGGTAGCTGTTCTCGACCTGAGCTACAGTTATTGAGTCATTTATTTCAAACTCAGACACTTGCCATTTCGGAACTTCTTGTAAAATTATTATAAGTAATAGACTAAGTATAATTAAGATAATTATAATAACTACTGGGTTTCGTTTTGCTGCTTCATACTTTATTTTTAATGTTCTAGCAGTATCATAGCGTATTACTGGTAATAGTTTTTTTGTTGTCTTCACCGATGTTTCTAATTTTTTTATATATTCCATCTTACCGGGATTCACAGGACTTCCACCACTTTTCCTTGCCGTCAGAAAACCACTAAATGTTTATCTTGTTTTTCTCCAGGATCAGTGTAAAATAGAAATTATTTGTTTATGCATATTTTCATTTATTCTATTCTCGTAATCCAAATGAATATTTAAATCTATAGAATGATAAAAAAGGCAAAATATCTGAGGAAAATTTATCAATATTATAAAATTACTATTTTTTACCACAGTTGTTGGAAATATCCAAGATCATACATAGGTTTTACAACAAAGCCTATGTATCACAAATTGGAATTTACATAACTTTCAGTATACTATCATCAATTCACTCTAATTTCTATACGAACAACTTTACCTTCACCGATTACCTTTCTCGCTTACTTTTGCCTTTTTTCCTTTCTCCTTATCAAACACTTATGAGCATTCCCTACAAGGTCAAGTCTTCCTGCCTTCTCAAGAGCTTCATATACAAGCTCGTAATTTGCAGGGTTCCTGTAGTGCATAAGGGCTCTCTGCATGGCTTTTTCTTTTTTACCTTTCGCAACGTATACTTTTTTGCCTGTGAATGGGTCCAGTCCTGTATAATACATGCATGTCGATACGGTCATAGGCGTTGGGGTGAAGTCCTGTACCTGTTCAGTGTAGCCACCATGGTCCCGCACATACTCCGCCATTTCTATCATATCTTCAAGGGTACAGCCCGGGTGTCCTGACATCAAGTAGTTTACGATGTACTGTTCTTTGCCGCACTTCCGGTTGACATCTGTAAATTTTTGGGTAAATTTCTCGTAGACTTCCCTGCCTGGCTTACACATTACATTTGTGACCTGCCTTGAAAAGTGTTCAGGTGCAATCCGCAATTGTCCGCTGATATGGTAAGTGCAAAGCTCTTCAAGATACTCTTCGTCCTTAAGCGCCAGGTCATAGCGTACCCCGTAACCTGTAAAGACATGCTTAACTCCTGGAAGTTCGCGCAGGCGGCGTAAGAGTTCAAGCAGCTTTTTGTGGCTGGTATCCAGAGCAGGGCAAATGCGAGGATAAAGGCATGATTTGTCCAGGCAGGCTCCTTTTTTCTCCCAGGTTTTACACTCCATACCGTACATGTTTGCACTTGGGCCGCCAACTCCGTTAATAATGCCCTTGAAATCAGGTTTTTCCGTTAGCTTTTTTTCTTCACGCAGGACAGATTCAATACTGCGGCTTGCAATCATGCGCCCCTGATGTTCTGTAATTGCACAGAAAGCGCAGCCTCCGAAACAGCCTCTGTGCGTTGTAAGGGAGAATTTTACCATTTCCAGAGCAGGAACGGGTTCAGTATATGAAGGGTGTGTTTCCCCAGTGAACGGCAGTTCATATACATGATCCATCTCAGCTTCAGTCAGGAGGCGCATTGGCCTGTTCTGCACGATTACGGTTTTCGGGTGAGGCTGAACAATTCCTTTTCCAGTAACAGAATTCTGTTCCGCAAAATAAATGCGAAAAGCCTTTGCAAAGGCCGTTTTATCCTGAGAAACCTCTGAAAAGGAAGGAATTTCGAGATATTGCTTTAAAAATGTGGCTGCATCCTCAGCTATTTTCTCGTCTTTTTGTTCAAGTTTTTCCTTTTCCGGTATTTCCTTTTCTGACTTTTCGGCCCTTTCCTTGAGTTCTTTCCAGGCTTTAACTTCCATCTTCCATACTGTACCCGGAATATCTCTGATATTTCTGATATCTTCCCCTGCTTGCAGTCTTTTTGCAATTTCCACGACCTGAAGCTCCCCCATGCCGTAGACTATGAGGTCAGCAGGTGCGTCAGCCAGAATGGATTGCCTGACCTTATCCGAAAGATAGTCATAATGGGCAAAGCGACGTAAGGAAGCTTCAATGCCTCCCATTACTATAGGCACTTCAGGGAATGCCTCTTTTATCCTGTTAGAATAAATTATCACGGCGCGGTTCGGACGAAGCCCTGCTTTTCCTCCAGGGGA
Source organism: Methanosarcina sp. DH1 (assembly GCF_020804205.1). Lineage (NCBI taxonomy): Archaea > Methanobacteriati > Methanobacteriota > Methanomicrobia > Methanosarcinales > Methanosarcinaceae > Methanosarcina > Methanosarcina sp. DH1. The sequence goes on from NZ_WJBJ01000030.1 coordinate 79,854, forward strand.
GTAAACGTCCTTTTCGCGTGGTTTCAGGCCCGGAGTCAGGTTGCTGACCATAGAATCGGTATTTCCTGCACTTACGGAAAAAAAGAGTCTGGGCTTTCCAAGTTTTTTGAAATCTTCAGGGCTATCCCAGCGCGGTTGGGCAATTACTCCTACTCTAAAACCTGCATCTTCAAGAACTCTTCCTATTATTGCCGTGCCAAAACTGGAATGGTCTATATAGGCATCCCCAGAAATCAGAATAATATCAAGCTCTTTCCAGCCGCGAACTTTCACTTCCTCAGGGCTCATTGGAAGAAATTTCGATGCAGGTATGCGGGAAGAAATGTATTTTTCTTTTCTTTCCTTCTTCCTGTGTTTGGTCTCAGATCCTTTCCCTGGTTTTCTTCCCACTGCTGTTGGGGACTTTCCGTTTGAGATCTTTACTTCTGAGAACTTTACTTCTGAGAACTTTATTTCTGCTTCTTTTCCTTTGGTTTTATCAAATTTCATTCTGGGATTTGCGCCTAATTTAGCTTCTTCTTTTGTTTTTTGCTTCGCTTCAGCTTTTTTTGGAACAAAAGAACTGGGTTTTCTGCTCGTTCTTTCTTTATTTGGTTTTTCCGAGCTTAAGTTCTTATTCTTCTTTGAAATTGCTGTATCTTTGGCCATAATTTGCTTTAAGGCTCCTCATTTTCGTATTTTTATTCGCTTTTATTCGCCCATCATCATTTTTAGCATTCTGTACGAAGCCATAATCTGGTTGTTCCCATCCCTATCTGTAGGAGCTCCATGTCCAGAATACAGAGCTTTTACGTCCAGTTTTGTGAGTTTTTCTATTGAGCTAGCCATCTTTTCAGGTTCCGAACCCTCAAAGTCCGTTCTTCCGAATCCCCCGCCTGGAAACACAGTGTCTCCGGAGAAAAGACTTTTTGAAACAGGTTCATAGAGGCAGATACTTCCTTTTGAGTGACCCGGCGTATGGATTACTTCTAGGTATTCCCCATTTCCGATGTTAATTTTATCTCCTTCTTCATATGTAATTGTGGGCTTGACCTCAGGAGCTCGCTCCCCAAAAATCACGGCCACGCTGAGGTATTCATCATTTATGCCTTCCAGGTCAGCTTTATGTATTCCGACTTTTGCACCGGTTCTTTCTGCAATAACTGCGGCTGCTGCGGTATGATCATAATGACAGTGTGTCAGGACTATTAATTCGATGTCGGTTAGCTTTATATATTTCTCCAGTTGCTTGATAATCAGGTCGCTGTTCATCCCTGTATCGATCAGCACTTTCCCATTTACCAGATAGACACTGGAATCGTAAGCTGTAGGGCAAATATACCGGACTTCCATAGTTTTTCCTCTTTCACTTCTCTTTCTCTTTTTTCCTTGCTGCCATTTCCTGCACTTTCTGTGTAACTTCTCTTTCTTACACTTTCCTTAACTTTCCTTAACTTTCCTTAACTTTCCTTACACTTTCCTTCCTGTTAGTTCACTCTTTGGTTTTAATATGTCTGAGCACTATGTCTGATAATTTAGATATTAAAAGCTCTGCGCGCATTTTCAGTAGTCGATTTTGCAATTTCTGCTGGCTCCATATCCTTAAGTTGTGCTACTACCGGAACGGAGTCTACTATGAAGGCAGGCTCGTTTCTGCCTTTGCGGGGAGAAAGGAAGGGACTGTCGGTTTCCAGAAGCAAGTTTTCAAGCGGGACTGCTTCTGCAAGAGTCTGGTGATGTTCGGAAAAGCATACAAGAGTTGCCAGGGAAATATAGTATCCCATATCCACGATTTCCTTCATGGTCTCAACAGGGCCGCTATAGCAGTGATAGATTACCGTGTCCACGTCTTTGACAAGTTTCAACACTTCCGCTTCAGCCATTCGGGCGTGCACGATCAGAGGTTTGTTCAGATCTTTTGCAAGCTCAATTACCTTTTTGAATGCAGCAGTCTGTCTCTCGCGTTCCTCGTTTGTTTTGCAGTCCTGAAAATCCAGTCCTGCTTCCCCGATTCCAACTGCTTTTCCTGCATTTGCCTCAATCTGGACAAGAATATCATTTATCTCTTTATCTTCGCCTTCCCTGCCAATATCAGGATTCAGGCCAAGTGTGGCATAAATATCTTCATTATTTTCCGCAAGTTCAAGGCTAATGCGGTTGCCTTTCAGGGAAATCCCGGAGTTGATCATTCCGACAACTCCTGCCTCTCTGGCTCGTAGAATAGTCTCTTCCCTATCGCGGTTAAATTTGGGAAAATCAAGATGACAATGAGAATCAATAATTGGATAAGGCATGGGTCTGTATTCCATCTCATTTTATTTTACTTTTTACACATGATTATGGAATACAGACCCGAAAATGAGTATGCAGCTCTTATCCGGTTTTTTGTTTTTTTAATTATAGCACTCAAGCCTGCCAGTCTGTTTTGGCCAGCCCAAGTTGTCAATTTTAGCTTTTTTCTTCTCTCTTATACAGCAGGTTCATAGCATTTACAAGAGCTTCTACAGAGGCCATAACTATGTCAGGGTTTGCAGACCGTGCAGTTACGACTCTGCCCTTTTCATTTTCGAGACCTATGTATACATCTGCAAGGGCATCTGCTCCACCTGTAATTGCATCGATCCTGAATTCCTGGAGTCTGAAGTGATTACTTTCTCCCAGGATATCCCTTACTGCTTTGAGGGCGGCATCTACAGGGCCAACCCCTGTCTTTGCTGCAATGATTTCTTTGCCTTGGATATCTGCTTTGACTACTGCAGTCGGTGTCAGGATATTTCCTGTCATTACAGAAACTTCTTTGAGTTTAATCAGTTCTTCTTCTGAACTTGCTTTCCCAAGCACGGCAGAGGCAACAGCATAAAGGTCTGCATCTGTAATGTGCTTTCCTTTATTTGCAATCTCCTTAATTCTGGATACAATTTCATCAAGCTGTTTGTCACTGCTGATTATGCCTGCAGATTCGAGAGATTGCTTGACTGCATGTTTACCTGTATGCTTACCAAGGACAATACGCCGTTTGTGTCCTACCATTTCCGGTGTCATTATTCCGGGCTCGAAAGTATCGGATTTTTCGAGTACTCCCTGGCTGTGGATTCCTGACTCATGGGAAAAGGCGTTTTGACCTACGACAGGTGTATTTGGAGGCAGCCTGATTCCAGTATAGTTTTCAATCATTTTCGAGGTTTCTACAAGATACTCAGTGTGAATATTTGTTTTTGCCCCGTAGATTGAGGTCAGACTCATGACTGTCTGGGAAAGGTCGGCGTTTCCTGCTCTTTCACCTATTCCATTTATTGTGACCTGAACCTGAGATGCACCTGCTTCGACTGCCATAAGGCTGTTTGCTACAGCAAGCCCGAAATCGTTATGGCAGTGTACATCAATAGGAATCGTTATTTCAGTCGCGATGTCCTTTATCTGCCTGTACATTGCTGATGGAACCATAACGCCAACGGTATCTGGCACATTAATGATATCGCATCCTGCTTCCTGCACTGCTTTGAAAACCTCTATGAGATATTCAGGTTCGGTTCTCGTAGCGTCCATTGCAGAAAACATACATCTTCTCCCATTATCTTTAATGTACTGGACAGCCTCCACAGCCATTTGGATAACTTCTTCCTGGCTTTTTTTGATGGTGTATGTCCGCTGTACTTCAGAAGTAGGGACGAAAGTATGCACAAGTCCTACATCACTGTCAAAACAGGCATCAATATCTTTTTTCAATACACGGGCAAGTCCACAAACCTCAAGGTCCAGTCCGTCATTAGAAATAGATTTTACGGATTCTTTATCTCCTTCTGATGAGATAGGAAATCCAGCTTCTATAATGTCTACCCCAAGTTTGTCAAGTTGACGGGCAATTTCCAGCTTCTGGGCAGAAGTTAGAGATACACCAGGGGTTTGTTCTCCGTCACGCAGTGTTGTGTCAAAAACAGTTACCTTTTTATTCCTCATAGGTTCGATGTAAAAATCGATCCCTTCTTTCAGTTCTTACATTCATAGTAATCATTTAGTTGAATGTTAATTCCTAGTATATAAATCTCACGAGAGTTCTTTTATATTTAATATTAAGTTTTGTTTTTCAATTTCTCGACGGAAAATTATATATACTAGATGCCCCATTCTAGGGTTGCTTCTCAAGGTGTAACACAACATCTATGAGGATGAAAAACGAAACTTGAAAAACGGGACTTGAAAAACGGAATTCAAAGGTACCGGAAAAACGAACCTGAAAAACGGAAACAGAAGGTGCCTGTAGACATTGTTTTTCTGAAACAATGACTCATAAAAACGGATAAAGTTAAGGATTCGAAAGCACAACTCTTTTGAAATCTTTTAACTCTTCTCATTTCCCTCTTTCAACATTGTTCAATCTCCTTTGCAGGAGAAGTTTTATATACAATCAATGCGTTGTATAACTTCCTCGTACATCTTCAATGTTCTGGGGAAAGCAATACAAAGCTTTATATACAAGAAATGTCTTGTATACATCCCTCACACAAGCGATTGTGTCGAGGTGAATAACACAAAGCTTTATATATAAGAAATACCTTGTATATGACCCTGCGCAAACTAATTGCGTAGATACAAATCTCTTTCATCTTTTAATGGAGTCAGGAGTTGTTTCCTGACTGACGAGGATTTTGTCGGTTCGGTTAATTCTGGGCGGTGAGAGTTTTCATAACACATCATCGCGAAACTGAAATAACTGAATTGATAGTTGTTAGTGCAAGTTTCTGCGACCAAGACCTTTATTTTGAAGTGTGCGATACATTAACAATTCTGGTTGATCCTGCCAGAGGTTACTGCTATCGGTGTTCGCCTAAGCCATGCGAGTCATATGTTCTTCGTGAACATGGCGTACTGCTCAGTAACACGTGGATAACCTGCCCTTGGGTCCGGCATAACCCCGGGAAACTGGGGATAATTCCGGATAACGCACATATGCTGGAATGCTTTATGCGTAAAATGGATTCGTCTGCCCAAGGATGGGTCTGCGGCCTATCAGGTAGTAGTGGGTGTAATGTACCTACTAGCCTACAACGGGTACGGGTTGTGAGAGCAAGAGCCCGGAGATGGATTCTGAGACATGAATCCAGGCCCTACGGGGCGCAGCAGGCGCGAAAACTTTACAATGCGGGAAACCGTGATAAGGGGACACCGAGTGCTAGCATCATATGCTGGCTGTCCAGGTGTGTAAAATACACCTGTTAGCAAGGGCCGGGCAAGACCGGTGCCAGCCGCCGCGGTAACACCGGCGGCCCGAGTGGTGATCGTGATTATTGGGTCTAAAGGGTCCGTAGCCGGTTTGGTCAGTCCTCCGGGAAATCTGATAGCTCAACTATTAGGCTTTCGGGGGATACTGCCAGACTTGGAACCGGGAGAGGTAAGAGGTACTACAGGGGTAGGAGTGAAATCTTGTAATCCCTGTGGGACCACCTGTGGCGAAGGCGTCTTACCAGAACGGGTTCGACGGTGAGGGACGAAAGCTGGGGGCACGAACCGGATTAGATACCCGGGTAGTCCCAGCCGTAAACGATGCTCGCTAGGTGTCAGGCATGGCGCGACCGTGTCTGGTGCCGCAGGGAAGCCGTGAAGCGAGCCACCTGGGAAGTACGGCCGCAAGGCTGAAACTTAAAGGAATTGGCGGGGGAGCACAACAACGGGTGGAGCCTGCGGTTTAATTGGACTCAACGCCGGACAACTCACCGGGGACGACAGCAAWATGTAGGCCAGGCTGAAGACCTTGCCTGAATCGCTGAGAGGAGGTGCATGGCCGTCGCCAGTTCGTACTGTGAAGCATCCTGTTAAGTCAGGCAACGAGCGAGACCCGTGCCCACTGTTACCAGCATATCCTCCGGGATGATGGGTACTCTGTGGGGACCGCCGGTGTTAAATCGGAGGAAGGTGCGGGCCACGGTAGGTCAGTATGCCCCGAATTTCCCGGGCTACACGCGGGCTACAATGAATGGGACAATGGGTCCCTCCCCTGAAAAGGGCTGGTAATCTCACAAACCCATCCTTAGTTCGGATCGAGGGCTGTAACTCGCCCTCGTGAAGCTGGAATCCGTAGTAATCGCGTTTCAATATAGCGCGGTGAATACGTCCCTGCTCCTTGCACACACCGCCCGTCAAACCACCCGAGTGAGGTATGGGTGAGGGCACGAACTCTGTGTCGTGTTCGAACCTGTGCTTTGCAAGGGGGGTTAAGTCGTAACAAGGTAGCCGTAGGGGAATCTGCGGCTGGATCACCTCCTAAGCAAAAAAACCCACTGCCCAGATGCCGATAAACCGAACAAAATCCTCACCATTAAAATCATCGATCATAATCACATGATCAAYTCAAACTCATCAAATGCACCCGGAAAGTAAATTTTCGGGGAAGGGCGGATTGCCTGCKYTGACACGCAGGTACATGAAGTCRTGTATAGGTGCTGTATACTGGACGCTTTCTGGACCTGGTTAGGATACACAGGAATTATGCTRTCAGGTGGATGGCTCGGCTCAAGAGCTGATGAAGGACGTGCCAAGCTGCGATAAGCCCGGGGTAGGTGCAAGGAGCCAATGAACCCGGGATTTCCGAATGGGACCTCTCCATAGTGATCAGTAATGATCGGGAACGCTCCGAATTGAAACATCTCAGTAGGAGCAGGAAAAGAAATCAACCGAGATACCGTGAGTAACGGCGAGTGAAAACGGYACAGTTCAAACCGAATCCCTTCACAGGGAAATGTGGTGTTGTAGGGCTGTTCAAACGTCCGGCGGCTAAACAGAACTTGCCTGAAACGGCAGACCGTAGAGTGTGACAGTCACGTATGTGTAAACCAAAAGACCGGAACATGTCCCTGAGTACCGTGCGTTGGATATCGTGCGGGAATCTGGGGGGCACCAACCTCCAAAACTAAATACTACTTGAGACCGATAGCGAAATAGTAGGGTGACCGAACGCTGAAAAGTACCCCGAGAAGGGAGGTGCAAAGTGCCTGAAACCTGATAG
>NZ_WJBJ01000041.1:0-10804 GCF_020804205.1 Methanosarcina sp. DH1
TTCTCCAATAGCATATGGATTCAGGTCTTCTTGTGTGACGCTGTCTCCAAAAAGTCTTCCTATAGAAATAGTTCTGAAATAATCAGGAAAAAGGTACAGACGTTGCCCTATGAAACCAAGACCATTGAGTACCATGGCAAGGATACAGACAGAGTGAGGAACCTTGTGATCTCGTTCTTTAGGAAGTTTCTCATCGATCAATTTGTCAACTTCAAGCTCGCGGAAAACTCCAGCAATGAGACCAAGGTGACCTAAGAAGCTTGTACGTTTTATTGAGGATTCAACTCTTCTAATGTTGTTTTTATCTGCCATGGAAGATCAAGAAAAGAGATATAAAAATTAATTATATTAAATTATATGTTTACCTGCCGAAGATAGGTTAAAAGCTTGTTTTATTGATTCATCCAAAAAGATTCCTCAAAAAATTTTTGACACCTACTGGAAAGTCTGTGATGAAGTCATCAAAGAACTTTCAAATAAGAATCCTAAATTTGATCAAATAAATATTGACATATTTTTGCATGAGATAAAAGTAGAAACAGCAATTAAAGAATACTTAAAAAATCCTAATAAGTCTATTTGCTTAAGTGTTTTGATTAATGAATTTTTTAATCTATTCAGCCAAGAAGATTTCTCCAAAGAAGATGCAAATTTAATCTTAAATACTTTTTTTGAAGTTATAGATTCTGAAATCGAGAAAAATCCTGAACTTCGTGACTATCTTAAGCTTTACTTAGCAAAACAAATAACTGAAACTACTCAAAAATTATGCAAATTATCCCAAGAAACCAATCAAGGAGTGCAGGAAGCAAATCACGAAATTAAAGAATTGTCTAAAGAGATGTATAAAGGGTTCCAGATTCTCGAAGGAATTAAAGAAAAACTAATGTTTTATGATTCTCAAGGAGAGGAAATAAAAAATCTCCAAGAAAAATATGCAATACTTTCAGATAATTCCGATCCCCTTCTTAGATTAGAAAGAAGAGAGTTTAAAAATGTTCATAGGTTTTTGGATCAATTAAACATGTATTTAGATATGGATTTTTCCATTGTAAAAGATCTATATTATGATTCTTGTTGGAAATTAGGCATTGCTTACAATAGTTATTCTGAAGGCCAGATTACCTATTTACTTTATCCTATTAATTACTTTAAAAATGACTTGCAAATTAGGGAAATATCAGATAAGTTGAAGGATGAATTACGAGATTATGTTATAACAAGTACGGGTCCAACGAATCCTATTCATTTCCAGCCAGAAAATTATGCAAAAGAATTAGTAATTAAAAAAGTGAGCGAAATATGTGATAAAAAATTACTTCCTTTGCGCAATATATCTCTTTTTCGTGAAGTAATCTTTGGGATTATTGATAACCTTCATGAATGTCTAGGTTTAAAAGTAAAAAATAGTTATACAAGTCGAGAAATTCGACAGTCTTTTTATGCCTACCTCCCAATTTGGGTAGATGAAGTTTTGAATAATGAAAATATAAACTTAGGATACCATCCTCTTTTTTCTCCTTATATTGATCCAGCATTTCTACTTCATCAACTGAATCCGAAGAAAAAAGAAGAGATAGATAAAAGAGTAAATGAAAGAATTAGGAATTGCCAGTTCAATAATAGAAATTTAACTCTGGGCACAAGAAATTTTCCATTAAAACTCATCTCTGATTTTTTAGAAAGCTCTTCTCTAAATGACTTTAATGAAATTAATAGGCTTTATATTCCTAAAAACTTCGACAGGCACCCAAGTAGTCATTATAGTTGGTCTTACAACACACCAGAAGAAGTGTTCGAAAATATCAAGACATTTTTCAATGAATTTCCTAATGTTTATAATGCTACAATTGATTACTGCTTCCCAAAACTAAAACAGGAACTAAAATTCTTTAATGATTTTGATACTTTAATTATTGTAATTGAAGCCCATGATAACTATACGGACAATACCAACGAATATTCAAAAAGGTGTCCGTTAATAGAGTACTACTATCTAAGGGCTGAAGAACCAAACACCAAAGAAAAAATCAAAATTTTCATGAAAGATAGAGATCACATTCCGATCAATAGAGAAATGAACTTCAAATCCAAAATATGCATTGACGGCAAATTATACACTACTGTTAAGTTTGAAGGTCCTGGAAAACTCGGTTTCATATTTGAACACCTACCAATGTTTGACTATTTGTATAAAACGTTAAGTAAAAGGATGAAAAATCTTTTTATTAAAATGGGTAATTGATGATACTTGCTCACAAGCCTTTTTGCTAATTTCAGGATAATTCTTTCCTGTTTATTGAAATCTACATCAATTAACCTCATTTCATCATTTGAAAATTCACAATTGATTCAGTGTGTATCAAAAAAGCAAAAATTGTGTTACAGAACAACATTAAATTGGTATCCTCTTCAAATTGAATTGAGAATTTTCCAACTCAATAAATATGCAACAATTTTATCACACAGTTATAAAATTGAATTCATCTCTTGAGGTTGTTTCTCATATTTGAGTAAATTCTTAAATTTTCAGCAAATACATGAAATTTACTTTTACCCATACAATTTGAAGAGGATACTTAAATTGATAGAAAAACAATACAGATTGATATAGAAAAAAACAATGAATCGATGAAAAAACAACAGAAATCGAAATCAATCAACCTTATCATCTCATTTGAAAGTTTACAATTGGTTCAATTTGTGCATCAAAAAAACATTAGGTGCAATCTATGAACTAGCGAGAACGTATTATTATTGACTCCGTAGTCTTTACAGGCAAATCCGTTATCAAAGGTACATGCCTTGCAGTAGAGTTCATTATCGATCTGCTGGCTCACGACTGGACTGAATCTGAGATTCTTCGGAACTATCTTGGTCTGACCCATCAAGACATTCAAGCGTGTATAATGTATGCAAGCGATTTGCTCATGACATAAAGAGTTTATCCCGCCGAGATCTCTCAGGACGTATACTGATGCGCCTGCTGAAAAATGAAAACCTTCTTGAATCCAGAAATTTTGCTTCTCTTCTTTTTCTTCTTTTTTTGTCAGCGACCGCCCGATATCTGCTGCTTTGCAGCATGCGGGCGTTGAGGAAGCTTTGAGATATTTTTAAAAGAACGTCCCAATATTTATTAAGAGTGGTGAACTTTTTATGAGAATGATAACGCTATGAGTCCAAAAATAGGAGGCCCCTGAAATGAGTAAATCTCTCAAAATTTTAGAATATTTGCTATTGGCAATTGCAGGTCTGGCTGTGCTTTTCTTTGTGGGCTTCCTTGGATTTCTTACGTTAATGACTATTAATGACCAGGCTTCTTATTCTGGAGATACTGTTGACGTCGGACCAATTGATTACAATTCCATTGTCACAAAAACAGAAAAGGCCGGATATGATCTCAGTGGACCTTATACCAAGCTGGATGAAGCAAATTTAATAGACCCGGGAAATGTTGAATCTCTTGAAGACAGGTTTAAAACAGACTACAGGGTATCAAGAATCGCTCTCTACTACAACTTAAATACATGCCTCGAATTTACAAAAGATGAGAAAAATCAAACGCTTGTAACACTCTACAATTATTCTCATCATAATGATGCCGGTGATATTACCCCGCAAATGCCTTCCATGTTTCCGGACGACTCCTGGATGCTTAAGATGCTCGGAATGAGTTTAGGGCTTAATGAAACTGAATCTGGAGAATTTCTTAAACAGTTAAAGAATGAGTCCCCGGAGCAAAAGGGAGTTGTGAGTCTGACCACTAAAGAAAATGTGGATTTTCCGGCAGTCTATGCTTACCTTAACCAGAGCAAAACAGCAACTTTCATAGGATCTGAAGACAAATTTTACAGAAACGATACAAAACTTGGGTGCGTAGAATTTGTTATCCCTGAAACTACTATCACTCGGAAACATCATTTCAGTACATACAATATCTATGTGAGCAGTTCGGGATTTATACGTACAGATATTTACATGCCCACAGGCAGCGCCGGAAAAGAAATTCCTGAAGAGGAGTACAGAACAGTATTCAGGGAAATGTTCGAAAACGTTGGCCTACCTACCGAAAAACTTGACGAAATCGAATTTGATTACACTCCAAGTATCTGGTGAGACTGATTTTCCTGTCTTTATCTCTGTTTATTGATGTTGCAGGCATGGCAGGCAGCTGCATAGAGGAATTTTCTATCTCAAAAAAGATCTTGACAATTTTTGTGAAGAAAGGAAATAAATTTCAATCCCCAGGAAACAGTGATGAGCCTTCTACGTCATTCGGGTCCCCATCATATTCCCGATAAACTACATACTTGCCGTTTGTCTTTTTTATGCACCTGGCTCCAAGCCCATTCTTCTTCCACATAGCTTTGCGCTTTTCTGCATCTGATTTACAAATGCCTGAATAGCTGAATTCGTCGAGCATGAAGGTTTTGTCACTAAATTTTCTGAAGGTCTTTTGCATTGTAATCAGTCCTGGAAATCCATCCCAAACCCGCAGACTACATAGAGCCGTTCAATAGATACAATGATACAATTATGCATTGTCATAACTGACTTTCAAAGCAAGAAGATACTGCATTGCAGCTTCTTCCTTACGGCCCAATTCTTCGAGGAGAACTCCATAATTCCAGTGTGTATCTATATCTTCGGGATCAGCTTTTAGAGCAAGTTTATACTGTACCTCCGCTTCCTCCGTGCGGTTCATATCATTCAGGAGAAGCCCATAATTACAATGTGCCTCTGTACTTTTAGGATCGTTTTCAAGAGATAGCTTATACTGTACCTCAGCTTCCTCCATACGATTCATATTGTGCAGGAGAAGCCCGTAATTATAATGTGCATCTGCGCTATTAGGATCTTTTTCAAGAGATAGCTGATACTGCTTTTCAGCTTCATCAAATCGTCCCATTTCGTTTAAGATATTTCCGTAGTTATAGTAAGCCGCCGCATAATCTGGGTTTGCTTCAATTGCAAGCTTATACTGTTTTTCAGCTTTGGCCTTATTTCCCATCATCTCAAGCAAAACACCGTAATTATTGTGTGCAGCTGCAAAATTGGGATCAATTTTCAAAGCAAGCTTATACTGTTTTTCAGCTTCTTTCTCGCGCCCCATCCGCTGCAGGAAATTCCCATAGTCACAATATATGGTTGCAATTTTTATATCGGTTTTCAAAGCAAGTTTATACTGTACCTCCGCTTCCTCCATACGATTCATTTTGCTCAGCAGAAGGCCGTAATTATAGTGTATCAATGGCTCATCTTTATCGATTTCCAGTCCGAGTTTGTACTGTATTTCAGCTTCCTTCATGCGACCTAATTTGCTCAGAAGAAGTCCATAGTTTGCATGTGTAGCTACATCTTTTGGATCGATTTTCAGAGCAAGTTTATAATGCTTTTCAGCATCTCCCATACGTCCCAAACTTTCGAGAAGAAGTCCGTAATTTATGTGTATGGATACGTTTTTAGGATCGATTTTCAGAGCAAATTTATAATGTTTTTCAGCTTCTTCCATGCGACCCGTTTCGTACAGGAGAAGTCCGTAATTTGAATGTACTGATACATCTTTTGGATCAATTTCCAGTCCAAATTTATACTGTACCTCCGCTTCCTTCATGCGACCCATTTCATATAGGAAAACCCCGTAATTAAAGTGAGAATCAACATCATTGGGATCAGCTTCCAGAGCAAGCTTATACTGCTTTTCTGTCTCTTCGTTTCGATCTCTTTCTTTCATAACCAGAGTCCGTCCCTCAAAATGTAATTTTTATACATCCTGTATGCAATGAATATCTTCCTGTTTTAATGGTTAAAATTAGTGATTATCTCTTGATTTTTAGAATTTGTCAGTTTATGGCAGCCCGATGCTTTTGGTTGCTATTTGACAAAATAATAGGAGAGAAGGTGCTGTATACTGCATAGTCTCAGAACGATGGACACTTATAAGCTCAACCGCAGGCTGGAAAGAATACTTGTCCTTCCATTAGACTGCACAGTGACAGCGATTTGGTAGCTTAAATACCCGACAATCATCAGGCAAGCTACGAATATTTAAATAAAAAATCCATAATAATTATCGTAGAATTAATTACCCGGAGCTCGTATTTAATGATTAGCTCGTATTTAATGATTCAAGGTTAAGTTGTAAGCGTCGCACAATTGGGGATGGTGCTAAGCGCTGAGACAATAACCAGAACCAGTTCAATGATTGCGGGAGCATTGAGAAGATTCCGAGATTCTAAAAATCCAGCTAAAAAGATAGCTGATACTAAAAATCCAGCTAAAAAGATAGCTGATGCTAAAAATCCAGCTAAAAAGATAGCTGATACTAAAAAGATGGCTACTGATTTTTCAAGCTTAAAGGAGATGATTATCATGGCAGGAGACACAGATTTATTTTCACATTATCAGATGGGCGATCTCACGCTGCCAAACCGCATAGTGATGGCACCAATGACCCGAAACCGTGCAGGGGATGCCGACGTACCGGTCTCACTGACGGCCACTTATTATGTACAGCGAGCCTCAGCCGGCATGATTATCACCGAGGGTTCGCAGGTTAGCCCGCAGGGAGTAGGTTACGTGCATACGCCGGGCATATACTCTGCAGCACAGGTTGCCGGCTGGAAGAAGGTGACAGACGCTGTCCACCAGGCTGGCGGCAGGATTTTCATCCAGCTCTGGCATGTAGGAAGGATTTCCCACCCCGACTTGCTGGGAGGCGCTCTGCCGGTTGCACCATCCGCACTACCCGTCGAAGGCTTTACCCACACACCAGGTGGAAAAAAGCTAATTCCCGTGCCAAGAGTCCTGAATACCGAAGAGGTGCCGGATATCGTCAAGCAGTTCCGGCAGGCGGCAGAGAACGCCAGAAACGCCGGGTTCGATGGCGTCGAAATCCATGGAGCCAATGGCTACCTGCTGGACCAATTCCTGCGGAGTGGGTCCAACAAGCGAACCGATAAGTACGGCGGCAGCCTTGAAAACCGGGCCCGTCTACCGCTTGAAGTCACAAAAGCCGTCATTGAAGTGTGGGGCGGCGATCGTGTCGGCTACCGAATCTCCCCGCACAATACCGAGCATTCTATGTCAGATGCCAATCTCCAGGAGACCTTTTCCTATTTCACCAGAGAGCTGAACAAAACGGGTCTGGGATACCTTCATTTAATCGAGCCCATAGGAGGCCGAATGGGGTTTGTGCCACCCGAAGCACGGATTGGGCCTATCCTGCGCAGCATTTTCAAAAGGACCTTAATACTGAACGGCGGCTATGGCCTCCACAGCGGGAATGAGATCATTGCCAGCGGCGAGGCCGACCTTATTGCCTTCGGAGTGCCATTCCTGGCCAATCCTGACCTACCAGAGCGTTTCAGGCAGAATGCACCACTGAACGAGCCGAATGTGGCCACCTTCTATGTGGGCGGTGTGAAAGGCTACACGGACTATCCGGCCCTGGTCCATAGATGATATGGCTCAAAGAATTGGCCATAGATGATATGGCTCAAAGAATAGTACTGTCAAATCTTCGGGGGATGAGTAAATTTATAGGTTCTACTAGTGCATCGATTCCACACCAGTGCTTCGATTCCAAAATTGATTTCTTATTTCCTGGAAAAATCCGTGATCTTCAGATCTATTCAAAAAGCAAGTTTCATGACCTATTTCGGAATCGCAATATTAGTGTGTAAATGGGGAGTAGTGTGTAAATGGGGAGTAGTGTGTAAATGCGGGAGTAGTGTGTAAATGCGGGAGTAGTGTGTAAATGGGGGAGATTGCTTGACTAATGGAGATGAAAAGACAATCAAACTGAAAGTTGCAGAAGCTAACCATCGTGACGTCGGAAAAGGTATAGTTCGTATCGATGAAGCCTTCAGGGAAAAGCTTGGTTTAAACTCCTTTGACGTTGTGGAAATCAGAGGGGGAAAGGTGACCTCAGCTCTTATAGGGAGACCTTATCCTGACGATGAGGGTCTTGATATCATCCGTATGGACGGGCTTATCCGCACGAATGCGAAGACCAGCATAGGAGAATACGTGGAAATCTGCAAAGCAGAATGGAAAGAAGCAAAACATGTGACCCTCTCTCCCGTAAAAAGGGGAATAAAAATTTATGCTCCCAGTGAGACTCTTAGTGCTGTTTTCATGAACCGTACGGTTTCAAAAGGGGATTTTATCTCCACCACCAGTTTAAGTAGCTCCCGAGATATGGATACTTATGGCAAAGGACTCATGCTGGATGAATTTTTCCAGGACTTTTTCAGACAGGGTTTCGGCTCCTCTTTCGGGCTCGGGGAAATCAAGCTTCAGGTTGTTTCTACCTCTCCGTCGGGGATAGTAAAGATCACTGACATGACCGAAATCGAACTCCTGCCGGAAGCCAGGGAAATTACTCCTGAGCAGGACATTCCCACTGTTATGTATGAAGATCTGGGTGGACTCCAGGATGCGATTTTAAAGGTAAGGGAAATGGTAGAAATCCCTCTGAAATACCCTGAACTTTTTGATCGGTTAGGGATTGAAGCCCCAAAAGGAGTGTTGCTCCATGGCCCTCCCGGTACTGGCAAGACTATGCTTGCAAGGGCTGTTGCAAGTGAATCTGATGCTTATTTTATCTCAATCAACGGCCCGGAAATAATGTCCAAATATTACGGAGAATCCGAAAAAGCTATCCGCGATATCTTCGATGAGGCTGAAAAGAATGCACCAGCAATTATCTTTCTGGACGAGATCGATTCCATTGCCCCGAAAAGAGCTGAGGTCACAGGAGAAGTTGAGAGGAGAGTGGTCGCTCAGCTCCTTTCCCTGATGGATGGGTTGAAAAGTCGCAAGAATGTAATCGTGATAGGTGCAACGAACCGCCCTGAAGCCCTGGATCTGGCACTGCGCCGCCCGGGCAGGTTTGACAGGGAAATTGAGCTCAGGGTCCCGAGTACCGAAGGCAGGCTCGAAATTTTCCATATTCATACGAGAGGAATGCCCCTTACAGAGGACGTAAATCTCATGGATCTTGCTCAAATTACCTATGGGTTTGTGGGGTCTGATATTGCAGCACTCTGCCGGGAAGCTGCTATGAGAGCTCTTAGGCGTGTCTTCCCGAGGATTAATCTAAAAGAACCTCATATCCCAAAAGAAATTCTGGATTCATTACAGGTCACAAGAGCAGACTTCGAAGAGGCCATGAAAGATGTGCAGCCCTCAGCCATCCGGGAAATACTTATTGAGATTCCCAATATCAGTTGGAACGATGTTGGCGGCCTGGAAGACGTAAAATGTCTCCTGAAAGAAGCTGTAGAATGGCCACTTAAAAACCCTGAGTCTTATCGGCATATAGGTGTTGAAGCTCCAAAAGGCGTACTCCTATATGGTCCTCCGGGTACTGGAAAGACCCTTCTTGCAAAAGCCATTGCCCATGAGTCAGATGCCAATTTTATCACTGCCAAAGGAAGCGACCTTCTTTCCAAGTGGTATGGAGAGTCAGAAAAGAGGATTGCTGAGGTCTTCACCAGGGCGAGACAGGTTGCCCCTTCAATTGTTTTTCTGGACGAACTTGACTCACTTGCTCCCATCCGTGGGATCTCAGCAGGTGAGCCTCAGGTTACAGCCAGAATCCTTAATCAGCTTCTTTCCGAAATGGATGGTCTTGAAGAACTCAAGGGAGTGGTGGTGATCGGTGCAACTAACCGTCCTGATATCATAGACCCGGCTTTGATTCGTCCAGGGCGTTTTGATGAGCTTATTCTCGTCCCGGTCCCTGATAAAGGAGCTAGAAGGGAAATTCTCAAGGTTCACACAAAGAAGATGGCTCTTGCAGAAGATGTGGATATCGAGGAACTCGTTGTCCGTACCGATAATTACACAGGCGCAGATCTTGCAGCAATATGTAAAAAGGCAGGAAGATACGCCCTGCGTGAAGAACTTCATGCAGACAATGTTAAACAAAAACATTTCCTTAAAGCAGTTTCAGAGACACGACCTTCAGTTACCCCTGATACTATGAAATACTATGAAGCAATAAAAGGAGAAATCATGACCAGGAAATCAAAGGAAATAGAAAATCCCTTATATATATGAGTAAGAGTGCAATTTGGACTCAGTTTCATAATTTAGTGATTTCTCATTTTTTCCGTCCTTAAAACTTCACTTTTCTCTGCTAACTGCTCAAACAAACTGTAATAATCCTTGAGAAACGATTTCTTTGGCAAGAATGCCAAAGAATTATTTTACTCCTTTAATTTTTCACTGGATTTTTTGATTAAAATCGATACGCTCCGCTACTTAATCCTCAACTTCGCTCTCAAAAATATCTTTTACTAAAGCTTAAATGGAGTAAATAATCTGAACAATTCCAGAAATGACTTTTGTGGTTTCTTGAGCAAATTTAATCTTCTCATTTGAGTAAGTTTAATCTGATTCTCAATTCCTTTATCGGTCCTGAACTGCTTCTTGTTATCCGTTTTTAAACTTTTTGAATAGTAGCTTTCAATAGGATTATTTGTCGCTGGCGCTCCTGGAAGATAATGGAACAAAGTAAGATTTAGCCAGTGTTTATTGATCATCCACAATCGTTTTTGAACCRATTCATCATATGTTCTTATATTTTCCATTAATTTATTGAAGTTATATTTTGCTTTTTCAAGACTATTAAGTGGAAGATTTTCCTTTTTTCGTCTTCTTTCAAGCTTTAATTYAKTTCTATACTTGTAAAATTTCTTTTTTGCKTTTTTACTCCATTCCTGATGTTTTTCTTCTTTATTAACTAGATTMKGTCCTTATACACATCTGACGCTGCCGACGACTAGTCGAGTGT